>JADGQN010000328.1 GCA_017881765.1 Syntrophobacterales bacterium
CAGGAGAATCAGGCTGCGCGCTGCTCGATCTCGCAACGCAGTGCCTCTTCAACAAGCGGCATGTTCAGGCCGTAATCGTCGGCTATATCTGCCAGACTCTCACCGCCACTGTATCGGTCGAACACCATGACGGTGCTTATACGCGTACCTTTTATGACGGGGCGACCATAAGCGATCCCGGGATCCATCATCACTAATTTAGGAGATGTTTCGTAGGGGATTGGAAAAAAGCGGATGGGTATGTGCTTCGGATCTCGCTCGATCCGCTGCAGGTATCTGCAAAGTATGTCAGGAATACCGATTTGCCCGCTTCCTGATGCGCTGACCGGAAAGCCGGCCTCGCTGATGAATATATCATAGCCATCGGTCTCAAGGTTTAGTTCCGCCAATGGGTGCTCCGTCTGATAGTGCGCCTTCAGCCAGTCCACGGCTTTACGTATTTTTTGCATCGGTACTTGGTGCGTACGACGCAGGGCTCGCAAAACGTGCGACTCAATCAAATTGATGAAGCTGAGCGGTGCTATCCCCTGGCCTGCTAAAAGTAGTAGGCCACTACCTTCGGACCGGGTCCATGACTTCAACGTGCTGGGCTGAACTCGGGCATAGCGGCTCACCTCGGCCAGAGAGTAAAGTGGTTGATAACGTAAGTCTTTTTTTACCGTTTTATCCATCGCTTCTCCCTGTCCCTCTGTTCTTGCCATCTTAGGCGCGAATCATCGTCTATGCTTCATCGGCTACTATCTTTTCAAGCGACTCGATCAGCGGTGGGAGGTCTTGCTGGACGATGTCCCAGAGAATTTCCATATCTACGGCATCATAGCCATGTACCAGGCGGTTGCGCAAACCAATGATCTGAGACCAAGGTACGTGCGCATGGCGTTGTTGTCCTGCCTGAGACACCCGTGTCGCGGCCTCCCCGATGATTTCAACCACGCGGGTCAGTGCCAGGCAGAGCATCTCATCTGTGGTCAAATCCTCCTCCGCCCGTCCTTCAACCATTGCAACCGCCTTTCGGGAGTAATCAAGCATCTGCCGCAGACTCACCTGGTCACTACGCTGCGTCATACAGCACCTCAGCTTCAGCAATAATCTTGTCCCGGAAATACTTGCTCAGAAACCCCGGGGTGTTCAGATCGACCTTTCGCCCCAGGATTTCCGATAGTTCCAGTTCCATGCCAAAAAACCGCAACCCCACCCGCACACCCGGCTCAAACTCCACCAGAACGTCCACGTCGCTTTCGGCGGTGAAGTCGTCTCGCAGAACCGAGCCGAAAAAAGCGAGGCGACGAATGCGGTTTAGGCGGCAGAACGCTTCAACCCGATCCTTCGCTATGTCGATTCTTAGACTCATGTTCACGGCTCCACTGCGCGAGCGCCTGGGATGACCAAATTACCATTGACGAAGATCTCGTCCGACCTTGACATCCACTTTACCCATTATACCAGAGCATGCCGCAATACTGAAGGCATTTAGCCTGAGAATTCTGATTCGATGGCATCGGGCTGAGCAGGAACTTGTCTGGCGCCGGCATGGTAAGTACGTCGGAGTCGTGCCGACGCAACACCCACTTGCGTGGGTACCCGGAAGCTATATATGAATGAAGGCAACTTGGTACTAGTCACGCCCCTCGATGCCGGTAACTTAAACAGAAACCATCATCCATCGTCGCGCTCACCGTGACCGTGTCAAAGTCAGGATGTTTGCGGATCATGCCCAGATAGTCGTTCATGGCGTTGGCTTGCCGGATGGCGTTGTGCACCGCAATCATGCCCCCCGGCGGAAGCTTTTTAGGATAGAGTTTCTTAAAATAATCGACCTGCCCTTCCTTGTCGGCGTCCATGAACACAAAATCAAAAGGCCCTTCGAGCTTCGTGATCTGCGCGTGTGCATCGCCCTTGATCAAGGTTATGCGCTGCGACAACCCCGCCTGGTTTACATTTCTGCGTGCTTCATTGTGCCGCTCCGTGTCGATTTCGATCGTAGTGAGGCGACCGCCGGTCTCCTCCAGCGCAAGCCCCATCCATATCGCCGAAAACCCTTGCGACGTGCCCAGCTCAAGTACGCTTTTCGCCCGGGTCGCCTTGATCATCAGATGGAGAAACTCACCGTCCTTGCGGGGTACGCTCCACGCCTGAGATCCTCTTTCATCCATCTCGTCCAGCAACCGCTTGAGCTGCGCCGGGTTGCGTGCGGACGGCTGGGGCGTGCCGTCGGCGGCAACAGCAATGCCCGTTGGGAGATGGGTAGCCGCTGCAATAATGCCCAAGGCCCCTCCGGTACCCTTCAAGAACTCTCTTCGTGTACATTTACGGCCTGTATAAACTGCATGCCCCGTTTTCATGTCAGCGCTGCCATTACTTGATCGTTACCTGCACCTGGCCTGGATTACCGCTCCTGTGGTCAACCGCAACGAGGGTAACGTGCGCGCCTGGTTTTAACGAGCTGACGAGGTCAATAAAATTCTCCAGGCCACTGATCGTCTGCCCTTCAATCTGGAGGATGAGGTCCGCGGGTTCGAAGCCGACTTCACCCAGCGGCCCTTTGGGATCCACGCGCGTGATCGCAACACCCTGGTTGGCGTCCAGCCCGTACTTACTGACTTCTTGAGGCGTAAGGGCCCGAAACTCTGCGCCCAAACGCTCTTTCAGGGATACAGCCAGAATCTTTGTGGCGTCCTGCAGGCTCCCGACGTGGATCATCAGGTCCTGCTTCTTGCCGCCACGCAGAATAGTGACACGCGCGTCGCCGCCTATGGGCGTGTTGGCAGCTTCATTCCGTAAAGCGCTGCCATCGACGATCTCTTTGCCCTGATAAGCGACCACAACATCGCCCTTCTTCATGCCCGCTTTTTCTGCCGGTCCGCCCTTCACCACCTCAGCAATATAGGCGCCCTTCATCGTCTCAAGGCCTGCCGATTTGGCGAGTTCCTGTGTCAGATCCTGCACGCCTACTCCCACCCACCCGCGCTCTACCTTCCCGTGAGCAATTAACAATTTGCTGATGTGCTGCGCAATATTGCTCGGTATGGCAAAGCCTATTCCTTCAGAACCGCCGGACTCAGACGCGATCGCGGCATTGACGCCGATCACCTCACCTCTGAGGTTGAGCAGGGGGCCGCCGCTATTCCCCGGGTTAATGGGAGCGTCTGTCTGCAGAAAATCCTGGTAGCTCGTGGGATCGGTAATGCCTCGCCGGTGCTTGGCACTGATGATACCCTGCGTAACGGTCTGGTCCAGCCCACGCGGATGACCGATGGCCACCACCCACTCACCGACTTCCACCTTGTCCGAATCTCCGAAGGTCACATAGGGCAACTGCTCCTTGGTCGGAATCTCTATGACCGCCAAATCTGTTTTTGGGTCTCCTCCGACGAGCTTCGCCTGATAATGTTTACCATTGGCGAGGACTACCTCAATCTTTGTCGCCCCGCCTGCCACATGGAAATTGGTCAGGATATGGCCGCGAGCATCGATGATCATGCCCGATCCCAGTCCCTTTACCTCCCGTTTGAACTTCTTGGGCATCTTATTAGGATTGCCGAAAAAATAGCGGAAGAAGGGGTCTCCCTCGAAGGGCGTGAAAGGGTTGGCCACTTCCTGACGCTCAGTCACTTCGATATGGGCAACGGTGGGGATAGTCTTCTTTGCGATCTCCACAATGGCCGTGCTCAGATCGATGGGGGCGGCTTGCGCAGATGAGGATGCCACCATGAGAGCCGGGGCCCCTACGAGGAAGATTACGGCAAAAAACAGGACAATCATACGAGGGCGTAAGCGCCGGGATGTTAACATATTCTACCTCCCTTTTTTGAAAACAGTCTGCTTTAGTCATAATAATAAGACTTCGATGCGATAATTGCACGGGGGTAGCAATGCCCCCTTCGCGGCAAAGCGTGCATTGATGGATACGGCAAATCTAATACCGGCCTTCCTAAAATCTGCTACTCTTGAATGGAGTTGCGATAGCATAGAGGCAGAGAAATTGATCCGCGGGGAGGTCCTGCAACGATGATGAAGCTATCCAAGAGACTCGTTATCCTGCTTCTCGCGCACTGTGTCGTCTGCGCAAGTGCGCTCTATTCCGGAGCAGCGGAGGAGCCCGAAAGGAAATGGACCGGTTATATAAGAGATAGAGAAGGAGGCGTCGAATATTTCTACGACAAAGAGGCGCTCATGAAACCCTCCAAAGACCTCATCCAGGTGTGGAGAAGAAGGGCGTTCCCTGCCGGGGCGATACAAAAGGAGATCGTGACGCTCGATGAGATAGACTGCCGGGGAGGACGGTATCGCGCCCTGGAGCTTCACGTGACCTATCGGGACGGCACAACCAAAAGCTACGACAGAGTCGGCCCGTGGGCGAAAGTATACGAAAATAGCGCTGAAGATTATCTCATGGAGGAAGACTGCAAGTAAAAAAACAGGTTAAGGTCAAGGTTAAGGGAACAAACCTTCGCCCTGCCTTCTTCTTCTCTTATCCTCAGCCTCAACCTGCTTTATTTTTTTCCTGTCTTACTAAAACCTATACGCGTGCAGGAACCCCTGCTGCTCCATGGCTTTCTTCAGCTGCTCTCTTGCCGTCGGCTCCATCGGGAGTTGGGGCGACCTGATCCACGGGCCGCGTATGTATCCCGCCAGCGCCGAAGCCTCTTTGTACCTGGTATGGAGGTAGACAAACGGATCGCCATAGACGAGCCGCGCCACGGGATACATCTTCTCGTGAATCTTTCTTGCGGCGGCTACGTCTCCCGCCTTGATTAATTTCAGCATGGTTGCGATCTCTACGGGCGCGACATTACCGAAGCCGGTCAGGCTTCCGTCAATCCCGCCCATGACGCCCGCATAAAAGAGCAAAGCGGTAGTCGCTACGAAGTTGGATATGGACGGCCTGATGCTCTTTGCTCCCGCGGTATCCTCAACGTACCTGCCTAATCCGGATGAGAACTGTGTGTGTTTTATGGCTACGACGTTCTCGATCTCGCGACACAGCGTCATGAGGGTCTCGCTTGTATAACCGTCGGGGAGGCCTGCGGCATACTGGAAGACGATGATAGGCATATTGGCGCCTTTATCCAGCTCCTTATGATACGCTATGGCGAATTCGGGGTTTTTAGCCGCAAACCACGCGTAGATAGTCGGCGGACACGGCATGATGCCATCGCAGCCATTCTCCTTCGCGTCGAGGGCGATCTCGATGGCCTCTTTTGTGGAGGCAGAACTGACGCCCGATACGAGCGGTACCCGACCCTTCGTCTCTTCCCTGATGATCTTTATGCACCTGATCCTTTCTTCCCTCGTCATCGTTGCCCCTTCACCTGCGTGGGCATTGCAGACAATCCCGCCCAACCCGTCTACGGTCATCAGGTACCGGATAAGGCTCCTCAAGCCGTCCTCATCGATCTCCAGCTTTTCCGTAAAGGGCGTGATGTTAGCTACCAGCATATCCTTCAATACAAGTCCCATGCTACTTACCTCCTTATTTGGTTTTTCTGGTTTCTTTAGTTTCTCTAGTTAACCACTCTACTAAGGAGTTCATAAGTAAGGCCCCCTCACCCTCGCCCTCTCCCTCCAGGGGAGAGGGTTGTAGTATTTCCCCGCCCTTGAGGGGAGGGGATGAAGG
>JADGQN010000329.1 GCA_017881765.1 Syntrophobacterales bacterium
GACTGCGGGCCCGGCCGGGCACGATCCTCGCCCACGCCACGACTGTTCTGCGTCGCCACGGCCGCCGACTGGGACCGGACCCTGCCTCGGCCGATGTCGCCACGATCGGCGGGGTCATCGCCAACAACGCCGGCGGCATGCGCTGCAGGCTGGAACGCAACGCCTACCACATGGTGTCCGCGATGACGCTCGTGTTGACGACCGTTGAGAACGAGCCCAGGTAAGCGAGCACCTTGTCTTCCGAATAAAGCTTCTCTAACCGCGCGGCTGCCTTCGTCGGGTCTGATTCGTCATCGTACATGATCAGCTTGACCGGCAGCTTTTTCCCATACTCTTTGATGAAGATGCCGCCATCCTCGTTGATATGCTGCACGGCTATCTCGTAGCCGTCCTTCACCTCTATGCCGTTTGCGGCAAACCTGCCCGTGAGGGCCAGGGTGCAGCCTAGCTTGATGGCATCGGGCGCCTGCGGCGCCGCAAATACCGGCGTGTGATCATAGGTAAATGAAACGAGTCCAACTACAAGAAGCATAAGAAAGACAGCTGTGCAAGTTGCTCTTCGCATGTTCTTCCTCCTCTTTTTTTGGTTCTCGCCGTTTCCTCCGAGGATGATTTTAATGTTCGATATGTAGAACTCGGTTCTGTATAAACAGTAATCAACATACGCACAGCATGTCAAGAAAATTCTTTTGCACTATTTTCCGAGGGAAAAAAGTCTTGACAATTCACTGTCTGTACGCGTAGTGTCCATATACTTAACCGGGGACGAGTCGATGAGCGCCGGTGTGGAGCCGATCCCATCGAAAAAATACGACCAAAGGAGGAACGAGAGTGGGCTACTACAAGGACTTGAGGGAATATATCGGAGTGCTTCGGGCGAGAGGCATGATTTACACAATGGAGAGGAAGATCAACAAGGATACGGAGCTGGGGCCGCTCGTTCGCTGGCAGTTCAGGGGCCTTCCCGAAAAAGAGCGTAAGCCTTTCCTTTTCCAGAACGTGACCGACGTAAAGGGGAGGAAGTATGAGGGCTCCGTACTGGTGGGCGCGCACGCCGCCTCCAGAGAGGTCTACGCGCTGGCCATGAACTGTAAACCGGAAGAGATCATGACCCGCTGGACCGAAGCGCAGCTCAATCCGATAAAGCCGCGCATCGTGGAGCAGGGCCCGTGCCAGGAGGAGGTCCACATGGGAGATACTCTTCTTGAGCACGGTGGACTTGAGGAATTCCCGATACCCCTGTCTACGCCGGGCATGGACAATGCCCCTTACTTCACGGCCGCTAACTGGGTTTCGAAAGACCCGGATACGGGAACCATCAACGTCGGGAATTACAGGGGTATGGTGAAAGATAAGCTTAGGGTGGGATGCGATTGCCGGCTGCCGCAGCATATGAGGCAGTACTGGCAGAAATACAAGGAGAAAGGGATCGCATCGATGCCTGTAGCCGTCTTTCTCGGGGCAACGCCGAACCTCGGCATGGTAGCGGTCACGAAATTCCCTATCGGAAAGGATGAATACGAGATTGCGGGAGGCCTTGCCGGAGAACCCGTGGACCTCGTCAGGTGCAAGACTGTGCCCATAGAAGTGCCGGCGACAGCCGAAGTGATCATAGAGGGCTACATCCCCACTGATGCGCTGGAGAGAGAGGGGTCATTCGGTGAATACACAGGCTACATGGGATTGCCGACCGAGAACCTTTTCCTGAACATCACCTGCATCACCCACCGGAAAAAGCCTGTCTGGAACACCTTCATAAGCCAGTTTCCACCGAGCGAAAGCAGTGTTATAAAGGCGGTTGGCACGGAAGCCGCCTATTTCAAGCTTCTCAAACACGACCTGGGCATCAGCGGTCTCGTCGACGTAGGTCTTCATGGTGAGAGCGGCACAGAGCAGTTCTGCGTGATCAGCTTGAAAAAGCCGAGCCGGGACGACCGAACCGTACCCTGGAAGGCGCTCAACGGCGCCGTTGCGCTCGACCCCGGTTATCTCAAGTGGGTCATCGTAGTCGATGAAGACATCGATCCCCATGATCCCGATTCATACCTCTGGGCCCTTTGCTTTGCCGTTCAGCCCGATAGGGATGTCCGTATCACTCCGGGGAAATCCGCGCATCTCGATCCATCCGCGGTTCCAATGGACGAAGTCTCACAGCGATCAGGCTATCCACCCACAACCTCCATCCTGATTGATGCTACGCGCAAGTGGGCATATACGCCCATATCTCTGCCGGTAAAAGAATACATGGAGGACGCGCGAAAAATCTGGGAAGAAGAGGGTCTTCCTCCCCTCACGCCGAAGGTGCCCTGGTATGGATACACGCTCGGTCATTGGACACAACGGGACCAGGAAGAGGCCGAGCTCGCACTCAAGGGCGAGTATTACAAGACTGGAGAACGCATGGCAAAGGAACGGAAGAAAGTTTGAGTTTGGTAGTTTGGTAGGCGCAATCGGGCCATAGGGGCAGTCAAGACCTGCCCCCGTGGCCCGGCGATTTTCAACCTGCAGGGGAAATCTTGTCGCAATAGATAAGCTTCGAGGCATAGGGAAGGCGTCCCCCTCTGCATGCAAGACAGACGGCGCCGTCAGTTGCAGGGTACGCCTCGTCGCAAGAGGGGCATACAGCAATCGGACCGTGCTTTTCTACGAGTAATTCCAGATTGACAGCTATCTCTTCCGTTGAGCAAAGACTACTCCCGGCCTCACGGATCTGTGAAAGAAGAACTTCCTCGTCCTGCGCATGCTTCGGCTTCAGTTTAAGGTACCAATCCCTGATTTCGGGCCATTGTTCCAGCTTTCTAGTATCCATATACACCCTCACCCCAGGTCCCTTCTGCTTATCATAGAACGTCAGCGCGTACCGACCCACGTTGATTATCTTAAGCCATCTATTTCCGATAGAGCACGGCGTAAGGAGCTGTACGGCGTCAGGCAGGCATTTCGCGGTCTCACATATCACGTTGTACAGAGCCTTGCCACTCAGGCTCCTGTACGCAAGGTCCACCATGAAACCCCCCATGATAACGCCAGGTGCAGCGTAGCCGTGGAACGACTTCACCATGGCTGCGTACTCCTGGAAGGTATAGGAGAGGATATCTTTCTTACTCATTTGCGCCTCCACTTCTTCTTCGTGAACTTTGCTGCCAGGGGCGCACTGCCCGCCTTCCGATCTGCGCAACAATCCTGTCCACGGAGAAAGCCAGCGGTGAACAGGCGGTGCGCCCCTTGAATCTTCTATTCGTTACATCGTAACAACCTTTGCCGGTTCGCCGAGTAACGCCTTCATCACCCGGCAGGGTATCGCTCTATACGCCGCATTACCCGTTTCCGGCTGAAAGACCTTGTAGGAGCTAAGATAGTTCGCATTCTGCAATCCGCCGAATCCATACGGCACCGAAACTACGTCCCGATGGATGTACTGGGTGCACGAAGCCTTCATCTGTATCTTGCCGCTCGGCGTTTCAACGATCATCTGGTCGCCGCTCTCTATCCCCAGGTTTCGCGCAGTTTCCGTGTTGATCTCGGCTTTTGGCTCGCCGATTTTTCCCCTGAGGGTGGGTATGCCGAGCAGCATTGACTGTGCGAACTCCAGGATTCGCGTTCCCGTTATGGCAATCAACGGGTATTGCCTTGCAAGGTCGGGACGGCTGACGGCGCTCAGCTGTGGCTCGTGGTACGTGGGCATAGGATCGAAGCCTCTGGCGGCCAGCGCCTCGCTGTAAAGGTCAACTTTTCCGGACGGTGTCTTGATACCCTGCGTCTCATATTTCTTCCACGTTCTCTTCGAATGAAACCACCCGCCGGGATTATCCCGAAGTTCTTGGATGGTTGTGCCAAGTCTGGGACAGAAAAAGTTTTCATGAAAATCGTCTACGTCCTTCCATGGAAGATACTTCTGGAGCCCCATCCGCTTTGCAAGCTCGATCCAGACCTTTGCGCTCGGCCAGCAGTCTTCGGGAGGCTCTACAGCTTTGTTCAGGAGCAGTACCATCGGACGGCCGACATACGCGTACATAGTCTGCTGCTCGAAGAAGCTTGCGGCGGGCAGGAAAATGTCCGCCAGCTGAGCGGTTTCCGTCATGAAAATGTCGTGGACGGCCATGAAGTCAAGCTTATCTATGCCCGCCCTGAGGTAGTTTGTGTCTGCCAGTGTAATGACGGGGTTTCCGGTATCCACGAGCAGCGCCTTGATCGGGTAAGGTTTTCCTTCAGCCATAGCCTGGTAGAGTCCTGCCGCATTCGGCCCGCCAGTAACTTCGTAAAAGAGCTCGCCTTGGGCTTTCCCGGCTCCCGGTCTTGGCATGGGCAGCCCTTCTTTTGCCCAATCTTCCTTTGCCCATTTATAGTAATTGTGAAGAGGCATGAGCGTCGAGCCTCCCCTGGCATCCAGGTTGCCGGTGAGGGCGATAAGGCAGTCGATGCCGCGACAGGCCTGAAAACCGTTATCTAGCGTATCAAGGCTGTTGCCCTGGAAGATGGTGGAGGGGGTGAGGCCCGCATACATCCTTGCCGCCTCTCGTATCTTGCCGGCCGGCACATCGCAGATTTCCGCGACGGTCTCGGGGGAGTAGCTCTTCACATGCTCTGACAGCTTGTCAAAGCCGTAAGTGTACTTCTCCACGAATTCCTTATTGTACAACCCCTCTGTAATGATGACGTGCATAAAAGCCAGCGCCAGTGCACCGTCTGTACCGGGCTTGATCTGTAAGTGTATATCGGCCGCCTTTGCAAGGAGTGTGCGCCTGGGGTCTATGACAATCATTTTTGCGCCCTGCTGTGTCTTCATAAGAACGATCGCATCACCGGCGAAGGGTACTGATTCTGTCGGGTTGCCGGCCCATACCACCATACATTTTGTCCCTATTAACGTCGGCGGTGCGTAACCTCCGTAGGTGTACTCGCCCGCGGAGATCTTTGTAAAATAACAGGTACTTCCCGAGCCATAAAAAGAATCGCTCCCCAATGCGAGGAAGAACCGTTGCGCAAGGTAGTTGTAATCATGGTTCTCGGGGGTCGTGCCGATGTAGGTGGCTATCGCTTCCGGCCCGTACGTATCCTTTACCTTGGTCAATTTCTCTGCCATGGTATCGAGCGCCTGGTCCCACGTGATCTGCCGCCAGTTTCCCTTGACCTTCTGAAGGGGGTGCAGGACACGGCTCTTCAGCTCGGTCTGGAACCATTCGGGGATCATCTCTCCTTTAATGCAGATAGGGCCCACCACGCACTCCATCATACTTTCTACCTTCACCGGCACGTTATCCTTGACGTGAAGATCGATTCCACATCCAGGAGGGCAGAACAAACATGCGGTTTTGACAATCTTTTCCTCAGACATATGTGCCTCCTTGTAGGTTCGCTATATAGAACACAATTCTCTTACTAAAACGTATAATACCCCTTATGGTATGTCAATAGAAAAGTAGGTTTTGCGCACAAATCGCTTGACACCTATTCTGTTCCTTGCTATAGTCCCATATATAGAACTGTATTCTGTAGAAAGAACCATCGGCAACAATAAGGTGGTATATGAGCGCAACAGATGAGATCCTGAACAAGTGTATCGGTGACGAGCCTCCATTTTGCCAAGTCGCCTGCCCCTTGCACCTTGACGTGAA
>JADGQN010000330.1 GCA_017881765.1 Syntrophobacterales bacterium
TTTATGGACTCACCCGCCACAAATTCTTCCGGGAGCTTCAGCCTTTTGGGGGCGGAGAATTCTTCCTTGCTCTTTCCCCTGTTGTCGATCAGCTCTCCCTGCCAGGAGCTAAAAAGTGGAGCCGCCATCCATCACCTGTCGATCTCACCTAGAACGATGTCAACACTTCCTATCGCCGCAACCACGTCGGCCACCATCTGCCCTTCGATCATCTTAGGAACCGCCCCAAGGTTGAGAAAGGAAGGGGGTCTGATTCTCATACGGAACGGCTTGTTGGAGCCGTCGCTTATGAGATAGAACCCGAGTTCACCTTTCGGCGACTCAACGGCACCGTATGCCTCACCAACAGGCGGTTTGAATCCTTCTTCCATGATTTTGAAATGGCGGATAAGGGCCGCCATATCATGCCGCACCTCTTCTTTATCAGGGGGCACGACGTCGAGCGCATGCGCGTTCACCGGGCCTTCAGGAAGCCTTTCCATGCCCTGCGTGATGATCCTTATTGACTGCCTCATTTCCTGCAGTCTCACAACGTACCGGTCGTACACATCGCCCTTGGAGCCGAGGGGCACGATAAAATCAAACTCCTCATACGACGAATAGGGATACGCCTTGCGCACGTCGTAGTTTACGCCGCTTGCCCGAAGCACGGGACCGGTGACACCGTAGTTTATGGCGTCTTCGGCAGAGAGCGGTGCAACGTTCTGGGTCCGCTTCTTCCAGATGATATTCTCCGTGAGGAGTGTCTCGTACTCATCTATTCTTCCGGGAAACTCATTGATGAAGTCTCTTACCATTTTGCCGAATTCCGGGGGGACATCTTTTGCCAAACCGCCAATCCTGATGTAGCTCGGGGTGAGTCGCGCCCCGGTGACGTTCTCCACGATGGTCAGGATTGTCTCCCTTTCCCGGAAGGCATAGAAAAGCACCGTCATTGCGCCTATGTCGAGGGCATGTGTTGCGATCCAGAGAAGATGGGCCGCGATACGTTGCAGTTCGCAGAGAATCACCCTCAGGCACTGGGCACGCCTTGGTATTTCAAGGCCAATCAGCCGCTCACAGGCAAGGCAAAAGGCCATATTGTTTGAAAGGCCATTCGTGTAATCGAGCCTGTCGGTAAGGGTCAGCGCCTGGTGGTAGGTTCTCGCCTCTGCAAGCTTTTCCACGCCTCGGTGCAGGTAGCCGATGTACGGCACCGACTTCTTGACTATTTCTCCGTCCAGCTCCAGCACCATCCTGAGCACCCCATGCGTTGCAGGATGCTGGGGTCCCATGTTGATGGTCATGAACCTGGTGTCAGCCACTCTTACTTTTCCTCTATTATTGGGGCTCGCGTCGCCCCCTCCACCGGCAAAGCCCCACCCGCAAGCGGGTACCCGGCCTTCCCCTCTCGCTCGCCGTGCTCGCTAGGATTGCTGCGCAATCTATTTCTCCTCACCCAGTTGAACGACAAATGGTTTGTCGAAATCACGGCCTTCCAGCGGAAAGTCTTTTCTCAAAGGATGCCCCTCGAAGTCATCGTCTAGGAGAATGCGCCGCAGGTCCGGATGCCCCTCGAACCGGATCCCGAACATGTCATAAATTTCCCTCTCGAACCACTCAGCAGCTTTCCAGATGCCCGATGCGGTCGGAACGCTTTCGCCTTCCGCGAGGCCCACTTTTACCGCGAGTCTCGTCTTATTCTTCAAGGAATTGAGAAAGTAGATAACCTCGAAGCGTGGTTTTTCTTTATAGTTGTCAACGCCGAAAAGGTCCGTAAGCATGTCAAAAACGCAGTCAGGATCATTCTTCAGGAAGAAAAGCGCTTCCAAAATCTTGGCCTTGTCAACGATGACGCTGGGGATACCACTTCCGCTCCTTTCTTCAACGGTGATGGCTTTCTCACCGAACTGTCGAAGGAGTTTCCCCGTCACCCTCCGTACATCTTTGCTCTCGTCTGTCATCCTTCTATCATCCCTTCGTCAATCCTTAATCATCCCTTCATTTTGGGCAGCGAAATCAGCTCTCTCTCGAGTATCGTCTCTTTCCCGATCTTCTCCTGAAGCTTGATCAGCCCGGCAAGGAGGCCTTCCGGCCTCGGGGGACAACCCGGAATGTAAACGTCAACAGGTATAATCTGGTCAACGCCCTGCACCGTACTGTAGGTCCTGAAGATACCGCCGCTGCACGCGCAGGCGCCCATCGCAATGACCCACTTTGGTTCCGGCATCTGCTCATATATCCGCTTCAGGATCGGCGCCATCTTCTTGGTCACGGTCCCCGCCACGATCATCAGGTCTGACTGGCGCGGGGACGGCCTGAAGACCTCGGCGCCAAATCTGGCAATGTCGTAAGTCGCCGAGCTGGCGACCATCATCTCAAGCGCACAGCAGGCAAGGCCGAAGGTAACCGGCCACACGGAGTTCTTCCTTGCCCAGTTAACGACGAAGTCGACGGATGTGACGAGCACATTCTTCTCCACCTCTGTCACTCCCATTCCAACGCCCCTTTCTTCCAGACGTAGAGATACCCTATGAAAAGGATGATCACAAAAACGAGCATCTCAACGAAACCGAACAGCCCTAATCTCCTCGTGATGACAGCCCACGGATAGAGAAATAAGACTTCGAGATCGAAGACAAGAAAAAGCATTGCTACGATGAAGTACCTGATGGTCATCCTCCGGCGCGTCGGGCCGGAGGTCGTCATGCCGCACTCGTACGGAGCCGCCTTAACCTTCTTGGCCCGTCGGGGGCCGATGATGTAAGAGGCACCCACCATAAATGCGGCGATCACGCCGGCGAACAGCATCATGATCAGGATTGATACGTATTCAAGCATGTTTCGTCCGTCTCGTCACAAGGCCACAAGTGTTTCACAACAGAAAAGAGGCATCTATGAATACAAATTATGAAAATCTAAGTCAAGAACAAAATGCAATTTTGCAGCTTAAAGAATAAAATCACAAGAATCACAAGAGCTCCTCTGCCTCGAACGCAAAGGTCCGAACCTGCGCATCCTTGTAGCTGCTGTTTATGTCTTGCAGCGCTTTGAAAAGGCTATTCTCCTTTTCACGAGTCACTGCCAGGACCACCATCGCTTTTGTCCCTGTCCAGACCTGTCTGTCGTGCTGCGCGCGCACATTCTTGCTCCGCCCCCTGCCTTTCTCGGGCAGCGGGTAGGGATCGATCTGGGCTTTTTCGAAGGCTTGCAGCACTTCGTCATTCCGATCGGCATTGTAAATCACAAGAAAGATTCTCATGCCATAAAGTAATCTGCTTTCTTCAGACGGTCAAGGGGCAGACCGCCTCCAGCGCATCAATAACTATACTAAGACCGCTTCAGAACCAGCGGCTTCCCGGCTGCATCGGGTTCTCCGGCTCCACAGGTATAGGTGGTATAGGTGGTGCAGGTGGTGCAGGCGCCGTGAAATCGTCAGGAGGATAATGCCTGAGCGCCCCTGCCATGAAGTTCATCCACATAGGCAGAGAAACCCTTCCGCCGCTCTCCGCCCTTCCGAGAGATGCCCGTGAATCGAATCCCACCCAGACCCCGGTGCATAGATAAGGCGAATACCCGACGAACAACGCATCATAGAAACTGCTCGTAGTGCCGGTTTTACCCGCGACAGGATAGCCGAGGCGACTCGCCTCTTTGGCCGTGCCGTATGTGGTCACGCCCTTCAACAGGAGGTTCATTTTGTACGCTATTTCAGCAGGGATAGCCCGGCTCTTTTGCGGCTCGTTGGTCTCAAGGGCATCCCCCTTCTCATCCAGGATTCTGCGGATGAAAAGAGGCTGCACACGAAAGCCACCATTGGCAAAAACGGCGAAGCCCTTCACGAGATCTAAAAGGGTCACGGTGGACGTACCGAGTGCTATAGAGAGGTCATTCTCTACGTCGGCAGAAATGCCAAGACTCTCCACGGCACGGCGCACCGCGTCGATGCCCACCTCCTCAAGAAGCCTCACCGTTGCCGCATTCTTCGAATATGCAATTGCGTCCTTTAATGCGATGGGGCCCGCGTACGTGCCATCATAATTTTTCGGGGTCCATGCCTTTCCCCCGGCTCCTATGTACTCTTTCGGCTCATCCAGAATCGTCGAATCAGCAGTATAGCCTTTCTCGAGGGCAGCAAGGTAAATGAAAGGCTTAAACGCACTACCGGGCTGAACCTTTGCCTGAACCGCCCTGTTGTACGGACTCTTCCCAGCGTTTCTTCCGCCCACCGCCGCCGCAACGTACCCCGTATTCACGTCCATGCAGAGCAGTGCCCCTTCCACGGTTGATGCCTTTGACGGCACGAACTGGAGTACCTTCTTCTTGTCGGCACCCTTATACAGAGCCTTCACGACATCCCCGGGGCGAAAAACGGCACCCGACGCTTTGAGCAGGCCCTTCTGCTTTCCCAACGAGACCGCGTAACCGTCCGCCATCTTTTCAGTGACCAGCACGTTGTATACCTTGCCCGCTCTCAGCCCCACGAAATGTATGTCCCTTTCCTGATCGGTCGCGAATGTCTCCCAGCGCTTCTTGTCAAGCCGTGTAACGACAACCGGCTCGCCCTTTCGTTCATCGTACGTTGCCAGGCCCCTTCTTACTGACTCTTCCGCCTGTTTTTGCAGCGATCCGTCCACGGTGGCATAAACCTTAAGTTGGCTTCTATTGAATATGCCCTTCCCATATTTATCCTCCACGTACCGGACGACCGTATTCTTGAAGTAGCTGTCGGCAAAAATCCCGTCATCCTCCCGTATGTAGATCTTCTCTTTGAGCAGGGACGCGGCCGTCTTCTTACTGATGAACTCTTTCTTCGCCATCTGGTCTATCACATATTCCTGCCGCACTCGGGCGAGCCCGGGATGGCTCTTCGGGGTGAAGCGCGCAGGGCCCTGGACCAGGCCGGCCAATAGCGCAGCCTCTGCCCTGGAAATCTGCCAGATATGCTTGCCGAAATAAACCTGGGATGCCGCCTCAACACCGTAGACCCCCTGGCCCATGTAAATGTTATTGAGGTACAGGTTAAGGATTTCCTGCTTGGTTACGTACCTTTCGAGCCGATAGGCAAGGATCCCCTCGCGTACCTTCCTCAACATGCTCCGCTCAGGGCCAAGAATAAGCGATTTAACGACCTGCTGTGTGATCGTGCTTCCACCCTGCACGACCCTGCCGTGCAGTATATTCTTCAATAAGGCCCTGCCGATGCTGACAGGATTCACGGCGCCATGCTTGAAGAATTCAGCGTCTTCTGCTGCAAGGAAAGCCTCTTTGACGTACTTCGGGATCTTGTCGTAGGGAACGAAAATCCGGTTGTCGGGCACGATAACGTAGACAAGCTCGTCGTTCACGTCGTAAATCGAGCTGGTGGGCCTGTTTGTCAGGTTCTTCAGGGCAACGACCGAAGGGACTTCGGTCACAAGAAAGACAACAAGACCAAGGCCCAGGAGCAGGAACGAGAGCAGTATCAGGCCAATCAAGAAATGTTGGCGCCTCTTCGTCAAGAGTTTATCTCCACTTTTTCACCGCACGGAAGCACGAGAGTAATAAAGAATATGAAGGATTCCTTCAGCGTTTCCCTTTCTAATGTAGAACAAAAACCTTTTGGAATCAACAGGTTTGAACGCGGCTAA
>JADGQN010000331.1 GCA_017881765.1 Syntrophobacterales bacterium
TTGGGCTTCCACTTTGCGATCTGAGCGCTGAAAAGCTCAACATTCTCTTTGCAGGAGAGTCCGTAGACCTCCATACTATCCTTATGTTTCTCTATCACGTCCAGTGTTGCTCTTCCTATAGAGCCCGTTGAGCCGAGTATCACGATCCGTTTTTTCATTTCGCAAAACCCACGAGGTAGTGGTAGAGGAAAGGCGTAGAAAAAAGAAGACTGTCTATCCTGTCGAGCATGCCGCCATGACCCGGAATTAACGCGGAGGAGTCTTTCACGTTGTAAACCCTCTTCGCGATCGATTCGAATAGGTCACCCAGCTGGCCGAGCAGGCCTATCATAGCCCCCACGACGATCGACTCAGCAATATCCATGCCCAACATCTTCCCGAAGGCGAGCGTCAGCACAGCACCGCCGAAAAGCGCTCCGAATAATCCCGCGTAAGTTTTCTTGGGGCTGATCTGTGGCGCAAGGCGCCTCTTTCCAAACGATTTTCCGATGAAGTACGCACCCGTATCGCTCGCCCATATCGTGAGAATCAGGATAACAGGAAAGTAGAGATTTACCTCCCTGAGACGATACAGGTAAAAGAGGGGTAGGACAATGAAAATCTGTGACACGACCAGCACTACCAGTCGTCCCGCGATTTCCTCGTTTACGCCTTGCGATTCTTCACCGGGCGCGATCATCCGGTGGATGAGAATGACTAACGGTGAGAACATGAGCCAGATGATGAACGCGGATGCGGAGGCTCCGTATAAGGGAATAACAGCAAGAACCGCAAGGGCTCCGACAAGCAGCCTGTCCTTCGTGCCCGAAATCGAAAGCAGTTCAGAGGTAGCCAGACACGCGACGATGAATAATAAAACCAAAAGCAGTCGCGCCGGCAGGAAAAAGAAGAGCAGGAGAACAATGGGACCTATGCATGCGCCGGATAAAATCCGCTTTGTAAGCTCTTGCACTCAGTATTCCTTCAGGCTGCCGAACCTGCGTTCCCTTCTCGTAAATTCCATCAAGGCCTCTTCGTAAGCCTCTCTCCTGAAGTCGGGCCAGAGGGTTTCGGTCACGTAGATCTCGGTGTAAGCCATCTGCCAGAGCAGAAAGTTGGAGAGCCTCATTTCGCCGCTCGTCCGGATGAGGAGGTCAGGGTCGGGCATGGCGGCTGTGTAAAGATACCTTGCAAAGACTCTTTCGTCGATGCGCTTGATGCGCCCCGCCTTCATATCCCGCAGCACCGACCTCACGGCGTGAAGTATCTCCTGTCGTCCGCTGTATGAGAGCGCTATGTTAAGGGTCAGCGCCTTGTGCCTTTTAGTCTTCTCCATAACATCGTCAAGCATAACCTGGAGCTTTTTCGGTAGATCCTCCAATGCGCCGATGGCCATGAAGCGTATCTCATGCTCCATCATCATGGGCAGCTCTTTAAGAAGATAGAGTTCCAGAAGGTGCAAAAGACCCTGGACCTCTTCTTTCGGCCTCGACCAGTTCTCTTTCGAGAACGCATAGAGAGTCAGATACGGGATACCGATCTCCCTCGTCGCGGTAACGGCCTCTCTGACCGACTCGATGCCCGCGATGTGCCCTTCGATCCGCGGTAGATCGCGCTGCGTTGCCCACCTGCCGTTACCGTCCATAATGATGGCAACATGAAGAGGAAGTTTTTCCTGTTCGAAGTCCATAATGTTGGCTGTCAGAATTGAAGGATCTCTTTTTCTTTCTCGGAGTAAATACCCTCTGAAAGACTGATGTACCTGTCGGTCATTTTCTGGACATCTTCCTGGAGTTTGAAAAGATCATCCTTGGAAAGGGTTTTATCTTTTTCCATTTTTTTCAGCTTCTCGTTCATATCTCTTCTGATGTTCCGGATCGCCACTCTGGTGGCCTCAACCATCTTACTCCCCTGCTTGACCAGCTCCTTTCTTCTCTCTTCCGTCAGTTTCGGAAAGACAAGCCGGATCATTTTCCCATCGTTAATCGGGTTGACCCCGAGATCCGACTTCTGGATGGCCTTCTCGATCTCTCCGATGGCAGAGGAATCCCAGGGTTGGATCGCAATGGTACGGCTGTCAGGCGAGGAGATGGACGCCACCTGATTGAGAGGCGTCGGCTGATCATAATAGGTGACCCTTATATCCTCAAGAAGGCTGGGGGATGCTACACCGGTGCGAAGCCGCGACAGGTCTTTCTTAAGCGCATTGACCGATTTCTTAAGTTTCTCCTCGAACTCACCAAGTGACTCGGTTTGCATCGCTACCCCCTGACCACCGTGCCGACGCGTTCTCCCACGGCAACCCTCTTCATGTTGCCCCGTTCCTTGAGGTTGAAAACAATAATCGGCAGCTTATTTTCCATGCAGAGTGATATGGCCGTCGCATCCATGACCCTGAGGTTCCGGTTAAGCACTTCCAGGTACGTAATCTCCGGAAAGAAGCTGGCGTCAGGAAAACGTTCGGGGTCCTTGTCATAAACGCCGTCTACCTTCGTTGCCTTCAAGATAACCTCGGCGCCTATTTCCATCGCCCTGAGCGCAGCCGTCGTGTCGGTGGTGAAGTAGGGGTTCCCGGTGCCCCCGGCGAAAATGACAACCCGTCCTTTTTCAAGGTGGCGTATGGCCCTTCGCCGTATATAAGGCTCCGCGACCTGCGCCATCTGAATAGCGGTCTGCACCCGTGTGTCCAGACCCAGAGTCTCCAGGCAGTCCTGCAACGCCACTGCATTCATGACCGTAGCGATCATGCCCATGTAATCGCCCGTCGCACGGTCCAGGCCCTGCTCTTCCGCCCTGATACCCCTATAGATATTCCCGCCCCCCACTACGATCGCAACGGTCACACCCAGGTCTTTGACCTCTTTGACCTGGAGGGCTATATGCTTCATCACTTTTGGATCGATGCCGTACCCCTCATCACCCATGAGGGCTTCACCGCTCAGTTTCAGAAGGATCCTGCTGTAGGCGGCCATTAGCCTTCTACGGTCTCCCCGAGCTGGAATCTCACGAATCTTCTGATCACGATGTTTTCTCCGAGTTTGGCGACCAGTTCCTCAAGCAATTCTTTAATGGTAATGTCGCCATTCTTTATGAAGGGCTGCTCCATCAGGCAGACCTCCTGGTAGAACTTTTCCAGCTTTCCCTCGGCTATCTTCTCGAGAATCTTTTCAGGCTTGCCCGACTCGCGCGCCTGGTTCCGATAGATTGTTTTTTCCCTTTCGAGGACCTCCGGAGGGACTTCTTCTCTTCGCACATAGAGCGGGCTGGACGCGGCAATCTGCATCACAACATCCTTCACAAATGTCAGGAACTCGCCGGTTTTGGCGACAAAGTCACTCTCGCAGTTCACTTCCGCCATGGCGCCTATCTTGCCGCCCGTGTGGATGTACGCTGATACTGAACCTTCAGTGGTTGCCCTCCCCGTCCGCTTCGCCAGTTTTGCCAAGCCCTTCTCACGCAGATAATCAACCGCCTTCTCCATGTCCCCGTTCGCGGACCGCAGAGCTTCTTTGCAATCCATAAGCCCTACGCCCGTTTTTTCGCGCAGTTTTTTAACCTGTTCCGCGGATATTTCCATCAGACACTCCCTTCTTCATCATCAGGCTCGGGTTCGTATTTCTCTTCGAGCACGCTCTCGTCGATGAACGGCTTCGGACCACCTTCCTTCTTCTCTTCCTCCTTGCCTTCAAACTCCTCGACGTACAAGGCACGCCCTTCCATGACCGCATCGGCAATCTTGCTGGTGATCAACTTGATCGCCCTGATAGCGTCATCGTTTCCCGGAATAATGTAGTCGATATCGTCAGGATCGCAGTTGGTGTCAACGATGCCGACCGTCGGTATACCGAGCTTCTTGGCCTCATTCACCGCAATGTACTCTTTTTTCGGATCGACAATGTAGAGGGCACCGGGCAGCCGATCCATGCCCTTTATGCCACCCAGGTTCTTTTCCAGCTTCTCTATTTCCTTATCGACGCTGAAAGCCTCTTTCTTAGGCAGAACTTTGAAGATGTCGCTGCCTTTCAGTTCCTCGTACTTGCGAAGCCTGTCAATGCTCTTCTCGATGGTCTGAAAGTTGGTGAGTGTGCCACCGAGCCAGCGCACATTGACGTAATACGCGCCGCACCTCTTCGCTTCCTCGACGATTCCTTCCTGGGCCTGCTTTTTCGTACCCACAAAAAGGACATACTCGTTACGGGAGGCAACCCCTTTAACAAAGTTGAACGCCTCCTTGAACATCTTGAGCGTCTTCTGCAGGTCAATAATGTAGATGCCGTTTCTGGCCCCGAAGATGTAAGGCTTCATCTTCGGGTTCCACCGTTTCGTTTGGTGGCCGAAATGGACACCGGCTTCTAGCAACTGCTTAATGGTGAGATTGGACATCAAGACCTCCGGGTTATTTCTTCCGCCTTTCGCATTTTGAGAGCAGACACCGAGTGCACCCTGCTGCCAATTGAAAGACGTGCAGAATGGTTTTACCTACAGTGGAGTAGTTTATAGCATAAGCCTGCAATATGCAACAGAAAAGTGGCCAAAACAGCTTGAGGACCATCGGCCTAGCCGATTTGAGGACCATCACGCCTGCGGCGTGATTCGAGGACCGGCCTTCGTAATACGACCGCTGCGCTTAAGGACCGGGCTTCGCCCTTGAGGTACGCTTCGCTTGAGGCGAGCAAGTACAAGATTTTCGCCTTAAGTCGCCGCAGGCAACGCTCCTCAAGGAAACGAAGCTTCCGGTCCTCAAGCTGCCGAAGGCAGCGGTCCTTAAGGGAGCGCAGCTCCCGGTCCTCGAACGCAGTGGTCGCCAAAGATGGCCGCTATTGAGACCAGAGCCGTTTTGTGATAGTGTAAAGCCTCATAGTTAAAGGAGGAGTTATGCCATCAAATACGAAAATGACAGAGTTGAAGCGAATGAGGAAAAAGGCGAATTCAGGGAAGAAGCGCAAGAAACAGGAGTCGAAGAAGTCGACCCCGGCCTTCGCAGTCCATGTAGACAAGGGATGATGCCAGTTTGGATTCACCGGTATGAGCAGCAGTCTGAGGTACGAGATAGGGCCGATCAGGCCGCCGAGCGAGGCGTACAGCCTTCTTGTGCGGTTCACACGGAACTGCCCCTGGAATAAGTGCGAGTTCTGCCACATTTACAAAGGAAGGAAGTTCGAGAAGAGGCCTTTTGCGGAGATCGCCAGAGACATCGACACGGTTAAGAGGATCTCGGACGAAATCGTTGCACTCTCCTGGAAAGAAGGTTACGGCGGTAAGATTGCCGAGGAATTCGTAGAACGCCTGTTTTCGAACCAGACGTTCAATGAATGCCTCAGGAGTGTTGCGGTCTGGATGTACTTCGGCGCAAAGAACGTCTTCATCCAGGATGCGAACTCTCTCGTGATGAAGGCTGATGACCTGATCGCGGCGCTTCAGCACCTGAAGAAAACCTTTCCCACGATCGACAGAATAACCTCCTATGCGCGCTCGCAGACCCTGGCCCAGCTCTGGTCTGTGGAGGACCTGAAGCGGCTCAAGGAGGCCGGACTTACGAGGCTTCATCTGGGTATGGAGACCGGCTCTGATTTTCTGCTCAAGTACATGCGCAAAGG
>JADGQN010000332.1 GCA_017881765.1 Syntrophobacterales bacterium
ACGCCTTTCTGCTCCTGCTCGGCCGTGCCTCTTTTTATCGGATTTGTCGAGGGCGGTGTTCCCCTCGGCGTCACTTTTTCCTTTCTGATTTCGTCTCCGATGGTGAACGAGGTCGCCATCGTCCTACTCTGGGGACTTTTCGGCTGGAAGATCACAGCGATTTATATCGGCACAGGGCTTCTCGTGGCCATCAGCGGAGGATTCGTTATTGGGAAGCTTAAGCTCGAGAAGTGGGTCGAGGAATATGTATACAACATGCACCTGGGCGAGGCTCAGCCAATTCTCACACAGACTTTCAGGGAGCGGATCGACTACGCTAAATTCAACACTAAGGACATCCTGGGGAAAATCTGGCTTTATGTGATTATCGCCATCGCCCTCGGAGGTTTTATCCATGGCTACGTCCCTGAAGACTTTCTGGTCCGCTATGCGGGGAAAGGGAATTGGTATGCGGTACCCCTCGCGGTACTGCTGGGTGTCCCTTTATACTCAAATGCCGCGGGCGTCATCCCCATCGTCTATGCACTGATGCAGAAGGGTCTGACGCTAGGCACCACTCTTGCGTTCATGATGGCGGTCACCGCCCTGTCGTTGCCCGAGATGATCATTCTGCGGAAGGTGTTGAAGGTGAAGCTTCTTGCCGTCTTTGTCGGTATTATGACCGTGACGATAATGGCCGTGGGCTATCTGTTTAATGCAATTATGTGACCATCTTACTATGAGAAGGAGGTAATCGGTGAACCAACTTGTCACCACCTTTAAAGCGCTTTCTGACGAAACCCGTCTCAGGATTCTCAAACTC
This sequence comes from Syntrophobacterales bacterium, assembly GCA_017881765.1. GTDB lineage: Bacteria > Desulfobacterota > Syntrophorhabdia > Syntrophorhabdales > WCHB1-27 > JADGQN01. The sequence goes on from JADGQN010000332.1 coordinate 803, forward strand.
CTTGAACACGGCGAGTTATGTGTCTGTGACATCGTTGCCGCCTTCGACATGATTCAGCCCAAAGTCTCTTTTCATTTGGGCGTGCTCAAGGCAGCCGGCTTCCTGATAGACAGAAAAGAAGGCAAATGGATGCACTATAAAATCGATGATTCGGCCCTTTTCAAGAGGCTTCTCATCCTGTCCGTGATGGAGAGGATCCCTGAGAATTCCATGAAGGAAGACCGGAGAAGATTGGCGGAATTTCTCCGCGGCAAGGCACAGGTCATACCACTGAACGCGGCACGTTGCGGCCGCAAGGCAAAACAAGCGTAAGGAGGCCATATAGCTATGAAAAAGATCGAGATTCTCGGAACGGGCTGCCAAAAATGTGTAAAGCTTGCAAAAAATGCGGAAGAGGCGGTCAAAGATAAGGGAGCCGAATACGCAATAGAGAAGGTGACCGACCTCGCTAAAATCATGAATTATGGCGTTATGATGACTCCCGGTCTCGTTGTTGACGGCAAGGTGGCGAGTGTCGGAAAAGTGCTCTCGCCCGATGAGATAAAGAAATTGCTGTAACGCATGAGCGCGCGGTTCTCATATGTTGACAAGACGGGTGCTTGCGGTTACAATGTGCAATGAATTCAATGATTCGAAACAAACAGAAACCCGCTCCCGAGACCGAAGCAGACAGCAGAATATTTGAGCTACAGGCGGATATCTGCCAGACCTTGGCCAATCCAAAAAGGTTGCAGATAATCAGCCTGTTGAAGAAGGGAGAGCTTTCGGTGGGCGATATGGTGAAGGCCATGGGCATTGCCAAGGCAAATCTCTCCCAACACCTTTCGAGCATGAGGCAGAAAGGCATCCTGATCGCAAGAAGGCAAGGAACGAGCATCTATTATCGGCTGGCTTCGCCAAAGATCACTGAGGCATGCGCGGCGATGCGCGAAGTTTTGATGAATCTTCTTGAAGGTCAGGAGACACTCTCAAAGAGTATACGGGGAGCGGGCAAAAGGCGTTAGCGGCCCCTTGCCTCCTCGGATAGATTTAGTTACTACTCTATAAACATACCACCTTATTTTCATTGTTGCACAATATCGAAGCAGATTGGCCAGCAGATCTGCGAAAGACTGGGCAGCCGAAGACATACCATGTCATAATAGATTCCGCTGGAAAGCAATCTCGCGAAGGCAGGTGGGTCATGATAGAGTCCTGGCTGAAAGAAGTGAGAGAAAAGGCCGATCCCGATATGCTGGGCATGGTATTGGTCCATAACGGCGTTGTCAGGGGTACTTCGAAAGGCGGCAACCCTGTGAAGGGAATGAAACTGTCGCTTGACGGGTCGAAGCTTGACGCCTGTGTAAGTACGTATAAGAAAAGAGAGGGGATCGCGGACATCAGGGTCTGGATCAACGAAGGTGAGTTGTCCGTTGGTGCTGATATCATGTACCTTCTCGTTGCGGGAAGGCTAAGGACAGATGTGCTGCCCGTTTTTCAGGAACTCCTGTCCACAATCAAAAATGAGATCGTGCGTGAGGAGGAGATGTAGAGATACCAGGTGCTACTCCTCCCGCCCGAAGACGTAACGTGTGCCCGCTGTATTCAGGATGAACTCTTCGGGCATCTCCCTCGCAAAAGCCGTAATCGCCTCGAAGCCGGTACGGTGCATCGGGACGATATAGTTCGGATGAATCTTCTTCATATCAGCCACGGTCTGTTCGATGAGGGCCGGCTCCGCGCCGGTCAAATGAAAGCCACCGAGCACCGCATGGACGCGCTCAACGCCCGTTATCTTCTATCGTATTTATGATCCCTGCGTGAACACACGATGAAACGACAACGAGCCCTTTCTCCTTCACGTTAAATACGAGGGCCTGTTCACCCTGGAAAGAATCGGGTTCGAGGGCGTTGCCCCTCTTGATAAGGAGTCTCGCAAAACCCTTTTCGTACGCAGTGACCCTTTCGATGTTTCCCGTCAGCAAGGCTCCGGGGACAACCTCAGTCGGGGAGGTGATCTCGACGATCTTAACAATGCCGAGACGCTCGATCTCGTCCCTTGCCAGCTGCCCGAGGTCCTCAGCATCTTTTGCGGCATCCCCGGGCCGGTCCGCCTTTGCGGGGGGCATTGCAAACCTTCTCGCGAAAGCCTCTTCTCCGACGTACAGGGGTGTACCTTTCTTGATCTGTGCGCCCTGCCCTTTCAACAGGTAGATAAGGCTCCCCCAGTGGTCATAATGGCCGTGGCTCAGCGCGAAGGCCGCAAGCGAGCCGAGGTCAATCTCCAGCAGCTTCATGTTCTTGACGATACCCTCGCCTTCAACCCCGTAATCGAACATGAAAGCGTGCGTCCGACCGGAAGCCGAGGCCTCGATGTAATACGAGAGCCCGTGTTCACCGTGCAAAGAGGTGCCATGGGCGGTCTTGGCCCTATGGGCGATCTTCTGATCGGGTCTCAACTTGTCATAATAGTTGTCCGTAATGACGGTAACAGCAAGGTTATCCACGAAATACTCGCCTGCCGCGCCTCGGCACTTGTTCTGTTGCTCATCGTCTGTCACTCAAATACCTCCTCCCTTCTAGATCTTGCGATCTTGCCCTTCCCTTTCGTGAAGCTTGTCGACCCAGCCAGGGACTCTGGCATTCATAACCACGTCCTGCGGCGGGATGTAGGGTTTGATATCTACGACCGGAGTACCGTCCACGGCGTCCAGACCCGCCACCAGAAGCTCGTTCTCCTTCCTTTCCAACAACCGCACTACATGAAGACCGAGCCGGTTCGGCCTCAGCTGGGAGCGCGTCGCGAATATGCCCACCAGCGGAAGATCCTGCCGGTCCCGCGGGTGTCTCTTCAGAAGCACGTTCCCTGGCAGGTGAAGCCGGCAGATCACAAATAGATGCGAGAATTCTTCCAGCCCCTCCAGCGCCGTAACGTATCTTTCATCGATCACGAGGCGTGATACAAGGTTCTTCCAATCACCGAATCTCACATCGTGCCTGTCATTCTTGACGTATCCTATGGGACTGATGTTGAAGCTATCTTTCATTATTTCACTTCTCCGCAACTCAGGATTATATTACGCCGGCTCTCATGGCACAGTTCGATGTCGGGCCCGGTTTACAACGCGAAGGAGTCGTTTTGATATGAGCATATGCTTATAATATTTCTGTGTCAAGACAGACTACCACCAGCCACAGCCGGCGGCTCACCACCGCCCAGACACGCCTCGATTCCTTAAATTTGAAACAGAAGGTAGTACCCTCGCATATTTTTCGCGTCCATTTTTGACTTGATGGACGATCGGCGCACCCCGTGCGGGGGATAGGCGCATAAACAGGGCTATGGTTGGCGGGCCGCAGCGACCTGTCTGCCGGCCACCTGCCACCATATGGCGAGAGCCAGTGGCACCACTGCCGTTAGCGCGGCTGCCAGCGCCATAACCCCGTAGCCGCCGATAGCATAGACGATGCCGCTGACGAGCTGGCTGCCTGCTGCGGCGAGGTTCAGCAGCAGGTCGTTGAATCCCTGAGTCTTGGCTCTCTCTCCCGGCAAGAGCTGATCGCTCAGCAAGGTGGAACCGGCCACGTAGGCAAAGTTCCAACCCAGCCCAAGAAAAAAGAGTGCGCCAAGAAGCGGCACGAGGCCGGTGGAAGGAGCGGCCATCAGGCAGGAGGCGATCAGCACAGCCGATCCCAGGATTATTACGTGGCTCCGTCCCCATCGGTCGGTCATCCATCCCGAGATCATGGAGAAGGCGTACATACCAAAGGTATGGGCAGAGATCACCAGCGACAACGCGCCCAGGGGGTGGTGGTGTGCCTTCATGTGGACCGAGGTGATCGACATTGGCACCATCATGACCATCTGGGCAAAGACGACGCTGACCATGGCCACGATTACCCCCGGCCGACGCACGATTTCTGAAAGGGAGTGGGTTTCCTGCTGAGGGACCGACCCGGGATATATGCGGGCGAGTTCCCGCCCAATGTCACGGGGATCCGGCCTCAGTCCCACGAAGATCAGCATCGCCGCCAGAATAAGGCCGGCAAAACTAACGCTATAGGGCCCAGCCAACTCCGGAAAGCCGGCCCAGAGCGCCAGTTTCCCGGTGGGGGCCACCAGCAGAGGCCCGAATACCGCTCCCGCGGTGCTCCCCAGCACCACCTTGGAGATGGCCCGCCCTTTTTCCGATGGCAGGTGGACCTCAGCTGCAACGAAGCGGCCCAGATCAACGGCGGATCTGGCCATCCCCACCAGGAAAAGACCCATCAGAAAAGGAGGGAAGGAACGGCTGGCTACCGCGCTTGCCGCAATCGCCGCTCCGATCACCCCGATAACCTGGCCCAGAGAGATGCTTGCTCGCCGGCCGATCCGCTCCATGCAGTAGCCCCAGACCAGCGCACCGCATGCTTGCCCCAGCACAATGACAGCACCGGGCACTCCCGCCATAGCCAGTTGCCCGCTCAGGTCGACCGCTACGAGGGCATTGACCGTGAAGACAGCTATGAACCCGGCCGCGCTGAGGCCCTGGGACAGGAACAGTACAACCGTTATCTTCCGGGCGATGCGGGCATAGTCCCTCAAGCTTTTCTCCCTGATACGATCTTCACGGATTCGCTCACCGCAAAACTAAACCACCACCGACTAAAGTCGATAGGTTTAAAAGCGTACCGCGGGCACGAGGCGTCGGCTAAAGCCGACTTCCCTCTTAGGGGGCAATGTTGAAGTCGTCATCATGTGTTTCAAGATCCTGGGTGGCTATGTATTCCATGATAACCTCGTC
>JADGQN010000333.1 GCA_017881765.1 Syntrophobacterales bacterium
TCGCCTTAATAACTATTGATGCTATAGCGCGGTCATGGTATAGATTTCCACTAGTGTAAAGGAGACCATATGGCGACCGCAAAGATCCTGATCATTCTCGGTAGTGACAGTGACCTTCCAACCATGGAAGACGGATTGAACTTCTTGAAGACCATGGGAGTTCCCTACGCACTCGATATCTCTTCTGCTCATCGTCACCCTGAAAAGACAGTGGCTCTCGCACAGAAAGCGCGGGAGCAAGGTATAGAGGTGATCATCGCTGCCGCGGGACTTGCCGCCCACCTGCCCGGTGTTGTGGCTTCTCATACTACCTTACCGGTGATAGGTATCCCTCTCAAAGGGGACGCGCTTAACGGCCTGGATGCGCTGCTTTCCATAGTTCAGATGCCGAAGGGGGTGCCGGTTGCCACGGTGGGTGTCAACTCCTCGCGTAACGCCAGTATCCTTGCCTGCGAAATACTTTCCATCAAGTACCCGCAGATCAGAAAAAGGATGGAAGAGCTCAAGGAAACCATGAAGAATGAGGTTGAGCAGAAATCGAGACAGGTAGCGCACAACACGGCAAAGACAGGGTCACGGGTCAAAAAGACAGGGTCCGAGGGTCCAAGGGGCCGAGGGGTCTAGCCTTCCTAAACCCTGGAACCCTGGAACCCTGGAACCCCTTCTTCCGCCCCGTTTGCGTTGACATTGGCAGCCTCTTCTGATACTTTTGTCCTGGAATGCTGAACGCGATTACAGACGTGCCGGGGGTTTCGGTCGGACATGCTTCCGACTATAGCGGTTACACCGGCTGCACCGTCGTACTCTGTGAAAAGGGCGGAGTATGCGGTATAGATGTCAGGGGAAGCGCTTCAGGCACGCGTCAGGTTGATGCCCTGAATGTAAATCATGTCGTGGAAGAGGTTCACGCAATACTGCTTTGCGGCGGCTCAAGCTTCGGCCTTGACGCGGCGGGCGGTGTCATGAAGTTTCTGGAAGAAAAAGGAGTGGGGTTTGATGTAGGCGTGGCGAAGGTGCCCATTGTCCCCACCGCGGTCATATTTGACCTTGGCTTTGGCGATCACAAGGCGCGGCCGACTCTTGAGGCCGGCTACGAGGCCTGTTTGAACGCATCCACCGAGGTGACGGAGGGGAGTGTGGGTTGCGGTGTTGGCGCCACGGTCGGCAAACTCTTCGGTCTCCAGTGCGCGATGAAGGGCGGGATCGGGACTGCGAGCATTGCCATGCCCGATGGGCTTATTGTGGGAGCCCTTGTTGTGGTCAACGCTTTCGGTGATATTGTTGATAACCTTACGGGTAAGATCATCGCGGGTGCGCGGAGAACAGGGGAGAGTCTTGAGTTCGCCAGCACCGTCGATTCCTTGAAACGAGGCTACGTGAAAAAGCAGTTCGGCATCGAAAATACGACGCTCGCCGTAGTGGCGACGAACGGCGCATTCCACAAGAGGGAGATCACGAAAATAGCGCAGGTCGCTCAAGGGGGGCTTATCAAAACCGTCAGCCCCGTGCATACGACCTTTGACGGGGATCTCGTCTTCGCGCTCTCCACGGGTACCGTGGAGGCGGACGTTAACAGGGTGGGTGTCCTGAGCGAATTCGTGGTAACGGAAGCCATCAAGAGGGCAGTCAGAAAAGCGGACGGATTGGGCAAGCTTCCCGCGGCCAAGGATGTGATGAAGGCCCATAAGCAGTCGACTTATCCCGCGGACGAGGAAGGGTCCGAGACATAAAGAAGGAGATGCGTGGACAACTATCGCGCCGTTGCGAATCTGATTAGAGAAAAGGAATACGTTGTGGCTTTCACCGGGTCAGGTATATCTGTTGACAGCGGAATTCCAACATTTCGCGGCGGGCAGGGACTCTGGGACAAATATGATCCCATGGAATATGCTCACATAGATGCCTTTCGCCGTAACCCTGAAAAGGTATGGAACATGTTGAGGGAAATGGCCGGCGTGATCTTTGCGGCAAAACCTTCTCCCGCTCATGTGGCCCTCGGTGAGCTCGAGAAAAAGGGATATCTCAAGGCGATAATTACCCAGAACGTAGACGGACTCCATCAGACAGCGGGTAACAGCAATGTTATCGAATACCATGGAAATCACCGGCGGCTCGTCTGTGTCGGATGTTCGACAAAGATTGATTTCACCCAGGCCGAAGCCCGTATGCTCCCGTACCCCGTGTGCGAGCGTTGCCTTTCTCCTCTGAAACCGGACGTAGTTTTCTTCGGTGAGCCCATCCCCATGCTTGACATGGTGCGAGCAAACGAGGAAGCGAAAAAGTGCAAAGTGATGCTTATCATGGGTACATCGGGCGTTGTCTATCCGGCGGCAGACGTTCCTTACCTTGCTCATTCGAGCGGAGCGAAAATTGTCGAAATAAACATGGACGATACGCCGTTTGCCTCCTCCATATCAGACTTCTTCTTCAAAGAGAACGCGTCGGACGTACTGCCTAAAATCCTTGAGCAGGTTGGGTCGTAGTGTGCTTGATGCCTGGCTCGGTGAGAGGGGCTCGAGACGTTACTTTCCGGCATGAAGATTGTAGAGGCATTGAACCTATAAGATCCTGTAGAGGTGTCTATGGAACACGTATTTTGCGTTATTATGGCGGGCGGTAAAGGGGAGCGTTTCTGGCCGCTCAGTACGAGTACGACTCCTAAACCTTATCTGAATCTTATAGGCGATAAGACGATGATTCAAATGGCGGTTGACCGGGTGCGCCACCTTGTGCCCGAGGAAAGAACGTTCGTCGTCCTCGGGGCGGATCAACTGGAGATAGCAAGAAAACAGCTTAGTCAGCTCCCTGAGGAGCACTTCATCGTTGAACCGGCAGGCCGCGATACGGCGCCTTGCATTGGCTTCACCGCCATGGCCCTGCGCACACTCGACCCCGAGGCCCTGATGGTCGTGATGCCCGCGGATCACTACATACCGGATGAGGATGCGTTCATAAAAACGGTCTTCCAGGCCGTTGAATGCGCGAAGGGTGGGGATCACCTCGTTACGGTGGGCATTAAGCCGACGCGTCCGGAAACCGGATACGGTTACATAAATGCCTTAGAAGAGATGAAGGCAGAGTGCGGTTTGTCCTGCTACCGCGTGAAGCGCTTTGTAGAGAAGCCCGATGCGACAAAGGCGGTCGAATACCTGGCTGACGGACGGTACTACTGGAACAGCGGCATCTTTGCGTGGAAGGCAGGGACCGTTCTGCAGGGGATCGAGCGGCATATGCTGCCCCTCTACAAGGGACTTGTGGAGATAGATGAGGCCATTCTGGCTAGCGAGGATGAGAAGATCGACACAATCTTCAAGAGCTTTGAATCGATTTCCATCGATTATGGCTTGATGGAAAAGGCCGACAACGTGGTTATGGTAAAAGCAAGCTTCGGATGGGATGATGTGGGCACCTGGGGTTCGCTCCTCAGGATTCTTGAGGTAGATCGAAACGGAAATTACACGAAAGGGGAGCCGGTCTGCATCGACACCGAAGACTGCGTGGTGTACGGCGACGGAATTGCTGTCGGGACCATAGGCGTGTCCCACCTTATCGTTGTGGCCTCGAAAGAAGGTGTGCTCGTTTGCGATATAAGTCGGGATCAGGAAGCAAGGAAGATCGCAAAACTACTTGGATCGGGAGCGTAGGACGGGTGCCGTAAATGATCAGCCGGGTTAGCGCTACCACGCTTTACGGAATCGATGCCATCAAAGTCGATGTAGAGGTTGATATATCCGTAGGCCTGCCTTCCTTCAGTATTGTAGGCTTGCCTGAGACGTCTGTAAAAGAGAGTAAAGAGAGGGTGAGGGCCGCAATCAAAAATGCGGGCTTCGAGTTCCCGAACGACAGGATCACGGTCAATCTCGCCCCCGCGGATGTCCGGAAAGAGGGCTCATCTTTCGATCTTCCCATCGCCTTGGGGATACTTGTTGCGACAGGGGCTATTAAACAGGCATCGTTAGACGGCTTTCTGCTGATCGGCGAACTATCGCTTGATGGGACGATCAAGCCTATCAGGGGTGCGCTCTCAGTGGCGTTACTGGCCGCAAGAGAAGGTTTCGGAAGTATCATCGTTCCTGTTGAGAACGGGTCGGAAGCAGCGATAGTCAGAGGTGTCCGCGTGCAAGGAGCCGGCCATCTTCTTGAGCTTGTTCACTTCCTGAGGGGTGACAGTGACTGCGACCTGGCCCAGTTCGAATCAGGGGGCGCAGCCACAGAGGTAAGCGGACGTTCAGACGGCCTCAATTTCTCTGACATAAGAGGTCAAGCCCAGGCAAAAAGGGCTCTTGAGATTGCTGCAAGCGGCGCGCATAACGTGCTCATGATCGGCCCGCCCGGGTCAGGCAAGACCATGCTTGCCAGGAGGCTGCCAACCATACTTCCATCCCTGACCTATGATGAGGCAATTGAGACGACAAGAGTCCACAGTATAGCGGGTCTTACGAACAAGGACGTTTACCTGATAACGGAGAAACCGTTCCGTGCGCCGCACCACACCATTTCCGATGCGGGATTGATCGGTGGCGGGCATGTCCCGAAGCCCGGGGAGATCAGCCTTGCCCATAACGGTGTGCTCTTTCTCGACGAGTTCCCGGAGTTCAAACGGCATGTGCTCGATGCGCTGCGCCAGCCTCTCGAGGATGGGAGCGTCGTGATCTCCAGAGTAACCCATGCCATCGCTTTTCCGGCCCGGTTCATGCTTGTCGCGGCCATGAATCCTTGTCCGTGCGGTCACTTTTATCAAGTGGCATAACTTGCGGAAGGTAGTAAAACTCAATATTTATGCTATCTTTCCCCACGATAATTCGTTTTACAACTTCTTTGACTATTTTTACCTGATCATCTTCGGTCATCTCATCCCATAGTGCACCCAGGTGGGACGCCTGGGTGAGAACATGACTCCTGCCCACCTTCTGAACCTCGGCGTAATCTATTTCGGCTTCCAGCCGTGGGATACGATCATGCAACTGCTTACGCTGCTCCGTGAGGGCATTCATACGATTGGTAAAAGTGGGTTTATCGATCCTACGATCACTGTATAGTTCGAAGAGATCAGAGGTCTTGTAGTCGACGGATGATAGCTCTTTGCGTGCCACTTTCAGTTCAGAATTTTTCTGCTGGATTGTAGTGTCGTTATCTTGCATCGAGGCCTTTAACTGATCAGGATTGATTGTGATCTTCTTGAGACCATTTCGGAGGCCCTCTATCAGCACATCTTCATTGATCTTGAGATGGCAAGTTCTACACCGGTGACGGGGAATTTTCATTCCATTATATTTCGCGACATACATCTTCTCTCCGCATTCGCAATAAACTCGACCTCCAAATTTGTATTTGCCCAAGAAAAGAGGTTCGCCCGGGTACTTTTTTTCAATCTGGGAAATGATAGTCTGCACCTCTTCCCACTCTTTGACAGGAATGATAGGATCGACAGGGACGTATACCCATTGATCTTCCGGTTTGAGTACCCAGCTTTTCTTGTTTCCCTTCGACTGCGAGTAGTTCGCACGCCGAGTG
>JADGQN010000058.1 GCA_017881765.1 Syntrophobacterales bacterium
GCCGGCATAACCCTCCAGATCTTTTTCACTTTTGATCTCCGAGACCTTCTTCAGGTCTGCCTCAAGACCGGTAATCCGCACGCCCTCGGCAATATACTGCGCCATCGTCTCCGTAGTGCCGGTCTTGCTGAAGTATGCAACCAGAACCTTTTTCATCGTATGACCTCCCGGTGGATGGACTCAACCCTTTGTTCTTCAATATAAGGACCCGATCACGCAACGGCAAGGGGAACCAAATAGGACAGGAAAGAGATAATGCAGGTAAAGGATACTACAGGTTGAGGTTAAGGTTGAGACAAAGAAGAGCGAACATAAGCAACAACGTCACGGAAAGTTTCTGGTCCTTTTTTAACCTCAACCTTCGCTTTAGTCTTTACCTCAACCTGTATTTTCGTCCTTACCTTAACCTGTTTTTGGGGGAAGGGGACCGAAGTACTGGTAGAGATAGCACTGGATCCTGCCATTATATAGCTTCCTCTTCTTATCTGCCCGCTTCCCGAAAAACCTCTCGAAGAAAGGATGGGCGGAAAGTATGAACATAGACCAGCTATCCAGGCGGGCGTGCAAATGACCGAGACTTTGATAAAGTTGCTCTACCTCCTTCTCCTCTCCGGTCCTCTCACCATACGGCGGATTGCAGACGATGCAGCCGAACTTCTCATCGGAACTGAACTTCTCCATTGCGAGCTGCCGGAACGTTATGCAGTCGGCCACTCCGGCATTCCTCGCGTTCTTTCTTGCGGTGCTTAACACTGCGCCGTCTGCATCTGAGCCGAGTATGCGGACCGGCGCATCACGAACGCGTCCGCGCGCCTCATCCCTCACCTCTGTCCAGATGCCTCGCGATACTTGAGGCCACGCCTCCGCGGCGAACTCTCTATTCATTCCCGGAGCTATGTTCTTACCTATCAGAGCGGCCTCCACCGGTACGGTACCCGAGCCACAGAATGGGTCAGCCAGGATTCTTGGAGGAGCCCACCTGGAGAGCAGGATGAGAGCGGCGGCGAGTGTCTCTTTGATCGGGGCCTCCCCGGCCTCTTTCCGGTAACCTCTCTTGTGGAGCCCTGCCCCGGTGGTATCGATCGTCAGCGTCACATGATCCTTGAGCAAAGCAACTTCGATCTTGTAAACAGGGCCGCTTTCGTCAAACCAGCCGCGATGATGTTTCCTTTTCATCGCCTCCACAACAGCCTTTTTTACGATCGACTGGCAATCGGGGACGCTGAACAGGGTGGATCTGATTGACTTTCCGACCACGTGCATCCGGCCGTTCTCGGGAATCAGCTCTTCCCATGCGACCTCCACGGTGCGATCAAAGAGCTGGCCGAAATCCGTGGCGACAAATCCGGCCATCCTGATCAGCAGCCTGTCCGCGGTCCTGAGACAGACATTACAATGCGCAATAGCGCGCGCGTCTCCCTTGAAGGAGACCTTTCCATTTTCCACAGTCAGATCCGTGTAGCCCAAGAGCTTCAACTCGTCGGCCACCACGGATTCGAGGCCGAAGGTGGAAGTTGCGATCAAGTCATACATTGGCTCATGCCGATTTGCCTTCAAGCGTATACCTTCGTTGTCGCTGCGTCGCTCTCCTCGACGTACCCCCAGGTACGCCTGCGTCGGCTCCTCGCTGCCGCCTCGGTCTCCATCTTGAATACGAATCGGCATAGTTCTCCCGGGACTGCCTCGTCTCCTTCACTTGGTCACAACCAGATAGAGTCCTATACAAGCGAGGATTATTCCGATAACGTACCGCAAAGAAAGCGGCTCCCGCAGTATGACGAGGCCCAGAAGAATGGCCATAAAGAGCCCGCTCAAGCGGATCAATGGTATCGCGACTGAAATCGGGGCATTGGCTTCAAAGGTCCTGTAAAGACAGACGGTAACAGCGCTGAAGGCCACGCCTACGCCTAATGCGCACAGAAAGCCCGAAGGCCGCGCATGCTGTGGCACCCCATGCGTGTAGTTCCACAGGGTCCATCCAAGTCCGGTGAGGAATGTGCAACAGCCGTAAATAAGCAAACCCAGGCTGCTGGAGATTCTGTTCGCGGCCAGCTTCACGAATGCATCTGCGGCCGCCATGGAGAATGCTGCGATTGATGCGTAAGCAATCCAGGTCAAATTCTCCTCCTTAACGTTTCCTATCATTCTTATCTTTCCTGGAGTTCTTTGCAACTGTAAACTGCACGATGGGGAATTTCCGGGCTGCAAGCCATCCGCTCGCGCTATTCCTTCCGTTCTCTAACGCTCCCGCTCTGACCCGTTGGACGTTCCGTCTCGCTCAAGCTCCAATTGCGAACCACTATGGTTCTGGTATGTATTGCGGTAATTCGCAAACAAGTGCCTTACGCGATGCGCCGCCTCGGAGTCAGTCGCTTGGGCTGATACCACGCTCGCCTCCACTTACGGGTGCCCCAGAGCTACCGCGATGTTCTCTCCAGGAACAGCACTCACGGACTCTGACTCTCAAGTGTGGTCGTTGTCCAGCAGAAGCATTTGGCCAGCAGCTACTGGCCCACGTTCCCGGGCGTCCAAAGGTAATAGAAGCCGGGGCTAAGGGTAGGGATGATCTCTGACAGGTTCAAGTCGACCAGGGACAGGCTTTCAGCGTTACGTAATGACGTGGACATGTTATAAAGATTGTCATTCGACTGTTCGCCGCGGCGATAGACCACGACCCTGGCCTCTTTGGAAAGCCCCGCCAGTTCTTTGGCCTCGGCGATGGCGTCACTCAGATAGCCGATGCTATCTACGAGCTTCAGTTGCAGGGCCTCATCAGCCAGATAGATGCGCGCGGTGGAAATGGAGGTGAGGATATTCTGATCCATGCCGCGATGCTTGGCCACCAGATCCAGGAATCTTCCGGCCATTCTATCGGTCATTTCCTGGAAAATCTTTTGCTCGTCCGGTGTGGATGGGCGGAAAGGGGAGCCGATGTCTTTCTGGCTGCCGGACTTATTGACCTCCACGGCAACGCCGAGTTTCTCCATCAGGCCGGTGACCTTGGGTGTGATAAAAATTACTCCCACGGAGCCGGTGATGGTGGTCGGATGAGCCACGATCCGGTCGGCCGGCAGGGCAATGTAATAGCCTCCCGAGGCTGCTACATCCATCAGGCCTGCCACGATTTTAGCTTTAGTCCGTTCCTTAAACTCCATGAGTTCATGATACAGGATATCGCTGGCCGTGGTCGAGCCGCCGGGCGAGTTGATTTCCAGGAGCACCGCCTTGATCTGGTCATCCTTCTCGGCCAGCCGGAGCTGAGAAACAACCTGCTGTACGGTGCTCGCCCGCTCGCCCAAGAGCCCCTTTCCGGGCACATCGGAAAGAAACCCTCTGATCGGAATAACAAGGACCTTTCCTCTTTCTCTACCCTGGAGCGTATATTCCTTGAGCGGCTCTTTGGATTCAGGCCCTATATTGATTTTCAGCCCTGTGCATCCGCCGGCCAACAGAGTTGCAGCCATCAATAACAGAATGAAGGTAAGAAATCGCATCCTCATTGGAACTGCTCCTTTCTTCCACTTTCTTTGCTATTCTATTTTCGACACCAACCAGAGGAGTGTCAAGGAAAATAAGCGTGACACGTCTCTGCCTCTCGCAAACGCCGACGTGGACAAAACCGCTGGGGCACGATGCTAGCGGATCTTCCCCCTGGCAAGCGAGGCAAAAACACCTACGACGCTGAGCGCGCCGAAGAAGATGAAGGCTGACCTCATGCTTTTCAAAAAAACAGGATAGTATTCAGGGGTGATCTGTGTGTGTCCGAGGTGAATGGCAAATACAAAAATGGCAATCCCCATGCTGAACATCTGTCCCGTCAATCTCATGGTACCGAGTGTTCCCGAAGCAACTCCGTAAAATCTCTTTTCAACGGAGCTCATCACTGCATTCGTGTTGGGCGATGAGAAAAGGGCCATGCCCAGGCCGAGGATTATGAGGTCTGCTATGATGAACTCCAGGGTAGTGTCCGCGCGCAAAAAGATGAGCAGAATAAGCCCCACCGCTCCCAGCGCCATGCCCATGGAGGCCACGATCCGTGGCTCGATTTTGTCTGAAAGTTTACCTGCGAAAGGTGAACAGATGGCCATCACCACGGGTTGACATACCAGAATTCCACCCGCGGTCTCGGGGTCAAATTTCTTTAAGTATTGCAGGTAAAGACTCAGGAAAAAAGTGGTCGCAAAAGTCGCGCTGTAGTTGATGAGCGCCGCCAGATTGGAGAGAGCGAAGACCCTGTTGCCTCTGAAAAGCGTTATATCAAGAACCGGGCTTTCGACCTTTGCCTCCCGCCAGACGAATGCAACAATCGCCAGACTTCCGGCGAGAATCAGGCCCGCGCCCACCACGTGCGGCAACAGAGCGAAACTGGTAAAGCCATACATAATCGCGATCACCCCGAGGCAGTAAATCACGGAACCGGTCAGATCGAATCGTTCGCCTTTTGCCTCAGCCCATTCCTCTCTCATTTTGGAAAGAATCAAAGCAATGATCGTCAGTCCCAGCGGCACATTGACCAGGAAGATGCTCCTCCAGCCAAAACGCAAGGTGAGAAACCCGCCCAAAAACGGGCCTATTGAAAGGCCGATATACGTTGCGGCTACGTTTATGCCTAATGCCTTACCCCTATCCTGGGCAGGAAAGACAGACGTCAAAAGGGCCATGCCGGTTCCATAGATCATTGCACCACCGATGCCCTGAAGCACCCGGAGGCAAACGAGCATCGTACCGGAAAAGCAAAAGACCATGGAAAGGGATGCCGCGGTGAAGGTCAGCACCCCCAGGCTGAAAAGTTTCTTCCTTCCGTAGATATCAGCGAGCCTTCCAAAGGGAATAAGGAAAATGGCCGAGGTCAGAAGATAGGCGGTAGAGACCCACTCAAGCCAGATAGCATCCATAGCGAATTCTTTGCCTATAGAGGGAAGCGCGATGTTGACGGCCGATACGTCAAAAGGCGTAATAAAGGCGGTCAGCGTGACCGAAAGCAGCGTAATCTTCTTGATTGAGTCGTTTTCCATGCCCATAGCTTCCATCGAAACTCAATATAATACCCCGAGATTCCCAATTCAGCTAATAGTTTCAGATGACAGCTTTTTCTTTGCCTTCTTTGGCGCTGATAATATGGTATTCGCCAGCGACTACCCGTATCCCGGCGGCCCTGAGCAGGGTGACATCGCCGTTGGAGAAGTGATTAAGTCCGTCGACATGATGAGTATAACTCCGGGGGGGAAAGCGAAGATTTTCTCAGGAAACGCCAGGCGATTGTTAAAGTTGAGTTGACGCATACGCGACAGGTGACTCGAAGAGACTCGAGGCATTGTGCGCCTGATCCGTGGGACCACCCGTTAGAATCGCATTCGCGGGTGGTCCGCTAAAGAGACTTTGGTAAGAGAAGGCCTATTTCTTCGAATGGTATTTAAAGGAGAGATTGACCCTCGCCCGATAGCCGGTTACCTTGCCATTCTCCACCGTCACATCGAGTTTGATCACCTCGGCCACTCTCAGGTCTTCGAGGGTCTTGGACGCCGTCTCTATCGCGTTCTTCGCAGCTTCCTCCCACGAGGTCTTGCTGGTACCTACCAATTCGACGATGTTATACACGCTGCCTTCCATAATGACCTCCCCTTCTCTAAGTTTGATGGCTTTGACGTCGAACCATCGTAAAGGAAATAATAGCACAACAAATCACTGTGTCAACCACTTGCGGATAAAAGCAGCGGAACATCAGCCTTGCGCCGCATAGCCACCATCAACGGGTATGGCCGCGCCGGTTACGAAATCGGAAGCCCGGGTTGCCAGGAATAGAGCGCATCCGGCGAGGTCAACGGGCTCCCCCCAGCGGCCTGCGGGTGTCCTGGCTATCACGCGTTCTTCTAACCCGGGGTTATTTCTTTTGGCGGTTTCGGAAAGATCCGTATTGATCCATCCGGGAAGGATGCAATTGACCTGAATCTTATCCATGGCCCACGCAACCGCCAGGCTGCGGGTCAGTTGCAGAACGCCTCCCTTGCTCGCCCCGTAAGCGGAGAACGCACCCACGCCGAAGATCGATGTCATTGAGCCAATACTGATGATCTTGCCCCCGCCCCCTTTCTTCATCGCAGGGTAGACGGCTTTCGCGGCAATAAAGAAGCTGCGCAGGTTGGTCTCCAAAATCTCGTCCCACTTGGCAACGGCCATGTCCTGAGGCAATATGCCACCGCCACCCATCCCGGCGTTGCAGACCAGGATGTCGATGCGCCCGAACCTATCGAGGGTGCGTCGCACCATCTCTATGTTGTCCGCCTCACGCCGCACATCCACCTTCAGGCCCAGCACTTCTACACCGAAATCCCGTCTTATTTCGGTCACGGCGTCGGCCGCCCCGGCCTCATGCTCAACCTCAATGTTGATGTCTCCGATCACGATGTTCGCTCCCGCGCCTGCAAGCCCTATCGCGATCCCCTTTCCGATTCCTCGGTTCCCGCCCGTTACTATAGCCACTTTTCCGGCCAGGCCAAACATTTCCTTGAGCGTCTCTTTCATGCGGTTACTTGCTATAAATATGGTTACAGGGCCAGACGCCCAGTTTCACTATCTTTCCCTTCTGCAACTGGTCAACACGCACCGCATCAACACCCTCTATTTTGCCCGGTCCATACGTGAGGTGAGTGCTGCTCAACCCGCCGGTGTCCAGGTTCTTAATCTTGTAGAAACCATTCTTCAACACATCGACCGGTTTCAGTTTTTCAAGGGGCGCCGCTTTCAAAGCGAGTCTCAGTGCCTCAACCTGGGTCACAGCCTCAATTATCCCGCCCATATAGACGTTGCTGGCAACCGGCTTGCCCGGACGATACTTTTTCTGCAGTTCGTTGCACCATGCAACCCCGGGGGTGGTGGTTTCAGAATAGGGTGGGAAACTGCCGGCCGAGACGTAACCATTACCCAACTCGCCCATGCCCAGGGCAAAGTCAGCCATCTGCGTTGTGTTAGGAACGGCAAACGTTATCTTGTACTCGCGATCAGGCCCCATACCTAACCTGACAGCCTCCTTCATGGTTGGCTGTGTACCCGGATTGATCATAATGCCGAGGGCAAGGTCAACCTTGTTTTGCTTCAGCCACGCAAGCTGCGTGGTCGGCGGAGTCGTAGGGACGAGCGGCACATATTGGATGCCGACAAATTCATATCCCAGCTTCTTCAGATAGGCTTCCATTTCAGGTATCTCGAGCGACTTGCCCATAGCGTTATCAGCGGTAAGGTAGGCAACCCTCGGTTTCCTGCTCTCTTTCCAGTGCTCTTTGAACCAGTCGGCAGCGGCCCCAAGGGAATCGGTATAGATAGGGTAATGAGTAAAGATCGTTTGGGGTGGACTGAGCAAGAAAGGGCCGCTCGCTATACTGGTGGTGCCCATACTGTCCTCATTAAGTCTGTCTTTCAGTGCAAGCGCTATGGGCGAGCCCGATACTCTGTAAACCAGCATGCCCTTGGCCTTCAACTCCTCGTAGATCGAGAGCGCCTTGGCCGGCTTCAGCTCATCATCCCGCCACAATACCTCCAGGGCTATGTCCGCGGGGAATTTCTCTTTTTCCCACGGAGAGATGCGCTTTGTCTCATTCACATATTTGACATAGTCCTCGAACGCGGCCAGAACGGCGGCCGTATTCTCGGCGTAGGGACCAGTCAGTGACATGGTGCCACCGACATAGACTGTTTTTCCCGCGGCGTTCGCACCGGCGGGTGCCAGCGACAATGCCGTCAAGAGCACGATGACAAGGGCAAATAATGTGGTCCTTATTTTAGCCATTTCTCTTTTCCTCCTTTCCGATCTGCGATCTGACGTGTGCCGTATCAAAGCTATCGTACAAACAGATTTGAGCAACGCCGGCTCTCCCCGGTAGCCTCTTCCTCATTTCAGTTTCTTCCTTCAGTTCATAACGGGTCTGATGTATTACCCAACTGCAACTCTATTTGACTAACATAAGTCTTATTTTCGGGATAGTCAGCATCAGCAATCTCGATGAACGCGCGCTGCACGGAAGTGAACTGGAATAACCTTCGACCCTTGCGCCCGCCGTTTTGCACAATATTTACGTACCCGAAGGGCCGAGGCGAGATGGTTGGAACATATCATT
Organism: Syntrophobacterales bacterium; assembly: GCA_017881765.1. Taxonomy (GTDB): domain Bacteria; phylum Desulfobacterota; class Syntrophorhabdia; order Syntrophorhabdales; family WCHB1-27; genus JADGQN01. The sequence goes on from JADGQN010000058.1 coordinate 8,112, forward strand.
TGTCAAGGCATGTCCCCATCAGCTACGATGCGGAACGCGCCAGGATACCCAGTTCGATCAGCATGCCGAGTTCGTCCCGGCTGACCCATTCTTCCGCGATCTTTCCTTCGCGAAATCGAAAGATGGCAATCGCCTGCCACGTGACCGTTCTTCCCGCTACCGCGTGGCGACCGATACGGCTTGTCCAGTCTCCGCGGTTCACGGCCCGGTGGCTCAGCCTGCATGCAACGCGGTCCTCTTCGCCTATCAGGTCGTGGATCGTTGTCGCGAACTCACTGTACACCTGAAGAATCCTCCCGAGGGCCGGCTTGAATGCTTCAAGCCCTACGATGGGTTCCGGCGCCTCGGGCCGATGAATGATACAGTCTATCGTGGCTAGCTCGTCGAGAATATCGATCCTGCTCTTATCGACTACTTCCTCAAAATAGCGGCGAACGATGGCTTTGTGGTCTGCAATGGACATCCTTTCCCTCCTCATTAGGGTTAGAAAGAAATGCGGAAAGCCCTAAGGGCGTCTTTGTATCGTGTAAATCATACCCAGGTAGGTTCCACCTCGGTACACGGGAACCGCGTAGATGTCCCCTACATCACCCTCGATGAGCGGCACCGTGAAGCGGGTCTCTTTTTTCTCGATGACCGCTTTCAGGAACGCGGCGGACGAGGGCGTCTGCATCGAGCTGTAGTCGTAGTTCCTGAGGCTCGCTTCTTCCGGGTACCCGAAGCGGTTCACGCCTGTCGCGTCCACCCACTGGATCGAGTAAACATCCCGGTAAGTCGCGTGAAATTTCTCGAAGAAGCGCAGGGCTTTGACTTCGTTGCCTGCCGACAGCGCGTGCTGGAAGTCCTGTTGGGTGGCCAGTTCTCTGAGCGCCGGGTCCGCGGGCTGGGAGGCCACAGGGGGAGGCCCGGCGAAAGAGGAAACCGCCTGCACCGCTATCAGCCGCCACTCGGCCCCATGGAAGGAGACCGTCATCCAGTGTGCCTGCTTTGTGACCAGATTTTTCCAGCGCCGGCCCATAAACTCGTACGTGCCCGAGCCGGTCTTTTCCGCCGCAATGCGCTTCCCCAGGGCGAGCAAGCTGGGGAAAGGCTGAAACATTCTATCATCGAAGAGCATCCTGCCCGTCTGGTCCTTATCAGCGTCGTACAGGATCCGGCCGTCCGGCTGCATGACCCAGATATCCATGGGAAACTTTTTGGCAAGAGGCGCAATGAGCCGAGCCAGGAGCACCTCCGGCCTGATCAGCAGGCTGACCGAGCCCAGGAAGTCCTTCTGCGGCGAAAACACAGGATATTCAAAGTCGACGGCGTCGATGCCCTCGACCGTTCGAAAAGCCCGACTGAACACAGGCTTTACACTCCTCTGCAACTCAATGACCTGTTCTTGTCTGCTTATGTCCGACCCTTCGAATCTCCGGTAGACCTCGGGCTCGATGATTGCCATTACGCCGCTCCGGTCAACCCTCGCGCAGTCGGCCGCATAAGGTTTACCCTCACATAACATCCGCAGGATATTCCTGACATCTGCTTGCTTGAGGGCGGGATCGCCGAGTCGAGCAGCTCCGCGAGAGAGCTCATCGTCCACCATCCCGAGGACGGCCGTGAGATCAGTAGCCACTTTTTCAAGGGCTGGGGGCATCGCCGGATTAGCGGCACCGGCGGCACAGCTGAAACATAGAAGAAGCACAAGAAAGAGAATCGTGGACGCGTTCTTCATAGACCTCCTCCAAGTAGGTGGTGGAACCTTCTCGCTGGCAGATGCAAATCGCATTCCAGGGACCGCGCCTCTGTCAATGATTCAGACGAGTCATGCCTTTAGGGCGGTATCGAACAGCGTGGCTTGGATATGGAGGTAGGGCGAATCATTATTCCGGAACGATCTCCCCGATCTGTCCCGCATCATGCTCGGAAAAAAAGACGCGTCCATCGGGAATGACGAGTATGGCCCGGGGTCCGCTTCCAGCGGTCGGCAGCGGATACTCTGCCAGAAGCTGGCCGGTTACCGTCATCCGGGCGACCATGTTGATGCCATTCTCCGTAATCCAGAACTCCCCGTTGGGCGCGAGCGCGATACCGCGTGGGCCGGCACCCGGCCGGGGCAGAGGAAAGGCTACGGCGTTGCCCTCAAGGTCCATCCGGCCGATCGCGTTGCCGACGCTTTCGACGAACCAGAGGTGCCGGTCGGGACCAAGAACGATGGCGCGGGGTCCGCTATCGGGACTTGGAGCCGGATACTCGGAAACAACACCGGTCATGGTGATCTTACCGATGCGGTTGCCGGCTGCTTCGCTGAACCAGAGATCATCATCCGCCACGGTAATCGCAAGAGGCTTGCTGTGCGGAGAGATTCCTGTCGCATATTCCGTCACAATTCCGTCCGGGGTGATCTTTCCGATCTGCGCAACGTCTGTTTCGGAAAACCAGATATTGCGATCCGGCCCCAGAATGATCCCGTCGGGACCGGCATTCGCGGTGGCCAACGGGAACTCCGTTATCTGGCCATCCGGAGTGATCCTGCCGATCTTATGACCCGCATGCTCGGTAAACCAGAGATTGCCGTCGGCGCCCGTGATAATGCCGATTGGTTCGCTGTTCCGCGTTGGAATCACGAATTCAGTGAAGGTTCCGTCTTTCAAAGAAAGGCGGGCGATCCTGGATACGCCACTCTCGCAGAACCAGAGATTGCCGTCAGGTCCGAGCGTAATAATATACGGCTTGCTGCCGGGTGTGGGTATGCGATGTTCGCGAATGACGGGCACGCTCTCCGTGGTGCACTTTGAAGTAGAATTCACCCTATTTACCTGGTCTTTTCTCAGAGACCCTCCCTGTTACATTTCTGCAAAGCTATCACACAAGCAGAATCGTGTAATGGGTCCCCAATTGTTTTTCCGGCTGAGGTCCGAGAACGTGCCATCGTCATTCGTCGAGGAACATCGCATCGACCGGACATGATTCAGCGGCTTTGCGGACCAGATCTTCAAGTTCCGGGGGCACATCCTCTTTCTTCACGACAGCCAGATCTCCCTCCATTTTGAATATTTCGGGGCAGAGCTCCGCGCAAACCCCATCGCCCACGCAATCATCACCATTAACACGTACTTTCATGGTTGCTCCCCTCCATTAGTATTCAGACCCTCGTGCCTCGCGGCCCTTCTGCGTATCATACGTCTATTACATAGGGTCTTGTTAAGGTTCTGTCAAGTCGGGCCCGGCGGCTTGTCATCACCCCCGATTCCGGTGAGACCCAGGGGACGTCCATAGCATGGGGGCCACTACGTTGTCTCAGAGGTTTCTCTCGACAGATCAGTTATTATTTGATTACAATCTTTCAAGCTTTATAGTAACCTTCCTGGAAAGCTGAGGAGAAGGCATGCGAAAGATTACCAGTGCCATAAAGAGAGAGATTTTCTCGACCAGAATAAATCCAGCCCTCGTGAAGCAGTTGAAACATCTGGCCGTCGACGGGGGACGTCCTCTTAATGATCTCCTTGAGGAGGCTATTGCCCCTTTGCTCAAGGGGCGCGCTGGGAAGGCGCAAGAGAAGCGACGGGTGGTCTGAGGGTAATGCGAATTCTATTCGATACGAACATTTTCATCTATAGAGAGGACCATCACGTAGTGCCGGAAGAGTTGCAGCAATTACTAAAGATTCTGTCCCAGATACGTGCGGTGCCACTGGTGCATCCCAAGTCCATCTCGGATATAGACAATGATACTGATGGCGCGAGGAGAGCCATCATGAAGTCTAAAGTCATGAGCTATCCCACACTGGATACCCCACCCGACTATGCAGGTGACCAAGCTTTTATTGCTACTGTTGGTACAACCGATAATCCCCATGGTCAGATAGACAATGCGCTGCTCTATGCAGTTTTCAAACACGCGGTTAGCTATCTCGTCACGGCAGACAGGCAAATGTTCAGGAAAGCCGTCACACTGAATATAAGAGACAAGGTTCTTTCAGTTGCAGAGGCGTATCAGTTTTTTCAGCAACTTTTGCCGAACGAAATAGTAAGCCATCCTTGGGCCCTTAAAGATGACTACGTATACAACTTAGATCTTGGGGATCCCTTCTTCGATTCGTTGAGGGCAGAGTATTCAGGATTTGACGACTGGTTCAAGACCGTTGCAAGCGTGGCCACGAAATGCTGGGTCTATCTGATGAAAGATGGGAGGATTGGTGCTCTTCTGATTCGTAAAATAGAAGATGAAGCTATCGATAGCACTCCCCCCATGCAAAAAAGCAAAAGACTCAAGATTTGCTCTTTGAAAGTTGGGCCTACAGATTACAAGATCGGGGAACTCTTTATAAAGCTGGCGGGCCAATACGCAGTCAATAATGGCATAAACGAAATATACCTGACACACTTTACCAGGCCTGACCCCGATGACCTCGCAGAGCTGATAGCCGAGTACGGATTCCAAGTAGTCGGCCGTAACAGGAGAGGCGAAGATATATATTTAAAGCAACTTTTGCCTGACAAAGAAAACGCCATCAAGTTGACCCCGACGGAAATTTCGAAAAGGTATTGGCCTTGCTTCTATGATGGGCCGAACGTAAAAAAGTTCATAATCCCGATTCGACCTGTTTACCATGATAGGCTTTTTGTCGAATTGAAGGAGCAGGTATCACTCTTTGAGATGGCCGGTGAATTTATCGTTGAGGGAAACACGATTAAAAAAGCGTACCTTTGTCACAGCAAATCGAAAAAAATCTTGCCAGGCAGCGTCCTTTTGTTTTATCGTTCTCAGCGTAAGCAAGCTCTGACCGCTTTGGGGGTTGTGGAGCAGATGTACACAGGCATTCAGGATAGAGACAGCATCCTCAGCCTGATAGACAAGCGCACAGTTTATTCAGCTGTGGAGATTGCCAGGATGCTCGAAAAACCGACAACACTGATCCTCTTTACTTGGCATTGCTACTTGTCCAAGAGTATGCCACTGAGCAGGCTGCAAGTGATCGGGGCTCTGTCGGCCCCTCCTCAGTCTATCGTCGAGGTATCTCACGAAGTATATTTGAGACTCAAGGCGGAGGGAGGTATCGATGAACGTCTTGCTTTCAATTAAACCTAAGTACGTGGACGAAATATTGTCCGGTGCCAAAAAGTACGAATTCAGGAGAGTCATTTTTCGTAAAAGTGTGGAGACGATCTATATTTACTGCAACTCCAGCGTAAAAAGGGTCTTTGGCTCGTTCACAATGGGGGGAATTCCGGAGGGAACCCCAGAGGAGATTTGGAATCCATGTCACCAATATGGTGGAATTACAGGAGCTGCCCTTTTCAAATACTTCAAGAATGCGTCCAAGGCCTACGCGATCAAAATTAGGAATTCACATAGATTCGACGCACCGATTGATCCATTTACTGTCTTGCCGGATTTCTCACCCCCTCAGTCATTCCGCATATTCCCTCGTGGAGTCCGGCGCGCGAGTGAGGAAGGCCGTGGGGGGCGTTGGTTCAAGGAAAAAGAGTGGACCTTGGTGAATCATTGCCAATTGCGTCCGGAGATTAGCGTGGGTCTCGATTCCGGCGGAGAAGAGTAGCCGGCAGCGGAAGGATTGACAAGCTCTTGGTCGAAATCAGAGGCGGGTAAGACTTTCCCGAAGGGAGACGCATAACATGTATATACCTAGGAAGATGATCCTCACGAAAGGGGTCGGGCAGAACAAGGAGAAACTGGTGAGCTTCGAACTTGCCCTCCGCAACGCGAAGGCCGCCTCTTTCAATATCGTTAAGGTATCCAGTATCTTTCCCCCGCGCTGCGAAATCGTCTCCGTGCAGAAAGGGATCAAGGAATTGAGGCCGGGGCAGATCGTCCATACCGTCCTCGCCGAGGCGTCGACCAACGAAGGCCACCGTCTCATAGGCGCTTCTATAGGCGTCGCGATCCCCAAGGACCGGGACCACTTCGGCTATCTTTCGGAGCATCACAGTTTCGGGGACGACGACAAGACGACCGGTGACTATGCCGAGGATATCGCGGCCCAGATGTTAGCGACGATCCTTGGCGTGGAGTTCGACGTTAACGAAAGTTACAACAAACGGCTCGACCAGTGGAAGTTGAGTGACCAGATAGTCAGGACGCGCAACATCACCCAGACGAGCGTCGGCAAGAGCGGGCTCTGGACCACCGTTGTGGCGGCCGCAATCCTGATACCCTGAGGGCGTGGTGCGCCCACCACTCCATGCCTGAGCGTCGGTTAGAAGCATTCCTTGGAACAACGAAAATAGGTTCAGCTTAAAAAGTACTTAAGCGAAGAGTGCAGGTTTGGCGCATCAAGTCTTGCGTGACGTGGCGTACGGTACCGTAGATCAGATGTTTATGCGGTGTCAACAATAAGTTGCTTTTGCACCAACATCCCCTATTTTGCTTATTGGCAAGAACAGCGAGAATGAATACCCCAAAGAGCACGTCTGGCGTAATACGCTGCAATGAAGTTGGGAGATTTGCGACAAAGTAACCCAAGACAATAGCACCAAGAACAGCGTTATAAACAATCCGACGCAGTTCCCAATAGGAGAGTGCATTCGTCAAATATGATTTTGTACCATGGGTATTCATATTATCTCCAAAAACATAACGTTAAGTTCACCGGGAGGCCGTCTTTTTGGCCGATCCGGTGGAACGCCTTATAAGTGTTGGGCTGCTCTTTGGAACTAATTTGACCTGCAAATCACAGCCAACCGCTCGTGCATACTTTTTGAGCGTAGTGATAGATGGGGCCGTGCTTGCCTGCAGATTCCAGCCGTGACACAGCGCTTTTAGTGGTACCCATCCGTTCAGCAACGGCTTCTTGAGTGAGACCTGACTTTGCGCGTGCCGAGAGCATTTCGTGTAAGAGGAGATATTCCTCTTCAAGGTTATCGTATGCTTCACTAAAGCCTTTGCGCTTTCGGGCTTTAATGAGGAAAGCCTCATGATCATGAGGCACAGGATCATATTTAATGCCGGCCATCTCTAACCTCCTTCATCCTCCGGCGGGCCAACTTTAATTCCCTACTTTACAACGATATTCGCCCTCTTGACGATCGGGGCCCATTTCTTTGCCTCGGCCTCTAGGAAGTCCTTTGTGTCCTTCGCATTCTGGAAGTCCACCTTGTACTCCATTTTTTCGAGCTTCTCTCTCACGTCCCTGTCCTTCAGGCTTTTCTCGAGCGCCGCTTCCAGCTTCTTTATAATCGCCTCCGGTGTTTTCGCAGGAGCCAGCATCACCCCGTAGATGGATGCAAGCAAGTCTGGGTATCCCTGCTCCTTTGACGTTGAGACCTGGGGTAAACGCGGATCGCGCTGAGGAGAGAAAATAGCGATGGGCCGGATTGTGCCTGCCTTGATATGAGACTCGGTCGCGCTATACGACAGAGGTGCCACCTGAACGTGGTTGCCCACGAGCGCGGTTGCCGCCTGCTGTTCTGAGTTGTACGGGATGTGCTGTATGTCCACCTGCGCCTGGGCGTTCAGCATCTCCATCATCAGATGGGGAAGTGTCCCGACCCCTGCGCTGCCGTATGAGAGTGTTCTTGGATGTTTCTTCGCGTACGCCACAAGATCGGGAATACTGTTCACCGGAAGGTTCTTGTTGACCAGCAGCATCTGCTCCACGACCAGTGATTTACCTATGGGCGTGAGGTCGTTCATCTTATAAGGGAGATTGGGGTTGATGAGCGGTAGGAGCACAATGGCGATCCAGGTAGTGGCAAGCGTGTAGCCGTCGGGCTTCGACGCGGCTACAAAGGCGGTTCCCACAGCCGAAGCAGCACCCGGCTTGTTCACCACCAGCATCGGTTGCCCCAAGATTCTTCCCATGCTGTCCGCGATCACCCGGGCGCTCAGGTCGGTGATGCCGCCGACTGCGAACGGGCATACAAGCTGTATCGGCTTGCTAGGATAGTCGTCCGCAGCCCAGACGCCGGAAGCGGAACACGCAAGGGCAAGAACGACCACAATTGCACTTAGACTTTTCATACTATCGTCACCTCCTTGTTAATATACGCTGCTCCCATTCTCCGACATCTTACTGCTAAGCACGCAGTAAGGCAACGATTAACCAGGCAACTTTGGGAACGGCGTTTCTCACGTTGCATAACTCTTCATCGCTCCTTCGTTGCTTTTTCGCAA
>JADGQN010000334.1 GCA_017881765.1 Syntrophobacterales bacterium
CTTCCGGCTGCCTTTTCGGCCTCTTGCGTCAGAGAAGAAGATGGTGCCAAAGGCGAAGCAGATCCTGGAGTTTGTGGGTCTGACGTTGGAGAAAGACCAGCCGGCATCAAGCCTCCCTTACGGCAGTCAACGAAGGCTGGAGATTGCCCGTGCGCTGGCGACAGAGCCGAATCTGCTGCTTCTCGATGAACCCGCAGCCGGCATGAATCCGGCCGAGACAGAGGCTCTCCTCGCATTAATAAGGAAGATCAATGATTCGGGAATTACCATCCTGCTTATAGAGCATAACATGCAGCTTGTGACTGGGATATCTGACAGGATAACGGTGCTTAACTTTGGTGAGAAGATCGCCGAAGGTCTCCCAGGAGAGATCAAGAACGATGAGAAAGTGATTGAGGCCTATATTGGAAGAGAAGAATGAGCTTCTTCGCGTGAATAATCTTTCAGTCTTCTACGGGCAAATAAGAGCTCTCGATGCCGTGTCTCTGTGCGTCCGCGCCGGGGAGGTGGTGAGTCTCATAGGCGCGAACGGAGCAGGTAAGTCGACCTTCCTCAAAACTATTTCGGGCCTTCTAAAGCCACGGCATGGGGACATTCTTTTCTCGGGCGTGCCTCTGGTCGGATGTGCGCCCGAGAAGGTGAGCAAGCTTGGCGTGATCCACGTGCCTGAAGGTCGCCAGATCCTCGCGCGGATGACGGTTCGCGAGAATCTCGAGCTCGGCAGTCTTAGTCTTCAGAACAAGGGCGAGTTTCACAGCAGATTCGACGAAGTACTCCATCTTTTTCCTTCCCTGAGACAGAGGCTCAATCAGCTCGGAGGGACGCTCTCTGGAGGCGAACAACAGATGCTTGCCATAGGCCGTGGGCTAATGGCCAATCCTAAGTTGCTGATGCTTGATGAGCCCTCTTTAGGGTTAGCACCTTTGCTGGTCAATGAAATCTTCAGAATAATTGAGACCCTCAAGGAGAATAAGAAGACCATACTCCTCGTCGAACAGAACGCGAGGAAAGCAATTCTTGCGTCAAACAGGTGCTACGTGCTTGAAACCGGCCGTGTCGTTATGGAGGCTGCCTCTGGCGTCATCATAAACGACCAGAGAATAAAGGATGCATACTTAGGGGGAAAGCCCCTTTAGAGGAGATGAATAGGCTCCAGGTACTTTCATAAGAAAATCAATGAAGCGCAGCTTCTACAGCAAATCTCTGGAAAAGGCATTAAGCGTTCTATCTACTTTCAGTTTTTAACGGCAGGAGCATACATGGCTAGCTTGCACGTGAAGTCCGGGACTCGTTGCCCATAATCTATAGGTCGCCCAAAGGAGTGGAATGCTATGGCCGTGGACGGTTTTGAACCTTACCAGCTGGAAGACGCTGAGCTTTACAACAGAAGGAGATGGTGGCTCGGCCTCACCTGGGGTGACCTTCTTGATAGAGCTTCTGATCTTTACCCGAGCAAGGAAGTTCTCGTGGACGATGCACATCGCTTCACAAATGCTGAGCTTCGAGATAAAGTGGACCGACTCGCGGTTGGGTTGATGCGAACAGGCGTCAAAGAACGCGATTTTGTTCTGTTGCAACTCCCCAACTGGCACGAGTTCGTCATCTCGTATTTTGCTCTGCAAAAGATTGGTGCCATAGTGATCTTGCTTGTGGCGAGACATGGTTTAGCTGAAATCAACTATCTCTGCAGCCTCACCAATCCCACAACGTGGATCCTGCCGGAAAAGTACAAGAGCATTGATTATATGCATCTGATAGAGAGCGTTATGCGAAGCAATGACGGACTGAAAAAGATTATCCTGACCCGCGCCGGTGAAAATCATGGATTCTTCTCCTTGGAGAAGCTGATCGAGGAAACCCAACTTGATCAGACCGCGTTAGAAGAGCTTGCCCTGAGAAGACCCGACCCCATGGAAGTCGCAACCATAACGCCTACCGGCGGCACGACTGGTTTGCCAAAAGCAGTGCCACGAATTCATAACGATTTTGTAGCGAACGTCGAGTATCATTCCAGAGCGTGGGAGATCACAAGTAATGATGTGGTGCTTACGGTTGCCCCCGTGAGCCACGGCCAGGGCATGCTCTGTGGAGTCGGAGGGGCTTTCTTTAATTTCGCCAAATTTGTGCTTGCTGATTCGACAACCCCTGAAAATATCTGCCGTATAATCGAGAAGGAGAAAGTGACGGCATTTCCGACCGTTCCCGCAGTCGTCCAGAGAATAGTCAATCTTCCCGATCTCGCGACGTACAACCTGAGCTCACTCAGAAAGATATACTCCGGTGGCGCTCCCAGCGCACCCGAGCTCGTGAAAAGCGTCTATGAAAAGCTTAACTGTAAATTCGTCAATGCCTACGGATCGGCAGAAGGCTCCTGTGCCATGACGCGGCTTGATGATGACTTTGAAACCATCTGCACCACCGTGGGAAAGAAGGATTGCCCTTACAACCGGTTCAAGATCATAGACCAGTACGAACAAGACGTCCCTGCGGGCGAAGAGGGTGAACTGGTAACAAAGGGGCCAACTATCTTTACCGGATACTTCAAGTCTTCCGATGAGAACAAGAAGGTCTTCACCAAAGACGGTTTCTTCAAGACCGGTGACCTGGCGAAGATTGATGAGAAGGAATGCATTACGATTACGCGCAGGATCAAAGAGACGATCCTGCGCGGGGGTGAGACGATCAGCGCGGTGGGCATAGAGCGGCTGATAAGTTCGCATCCTTCCGTTGCCGACGTCGCGGTGATTGGCATCCCGGACAAGGACCTGGGTGAGAGAATAGGTGCCTATGTTCAGCTCAAGCCTGGATCAACACTCACTTTTGAGGAACTCATCGTATATCTGAAAAGTATTGGCGCCTCGGTACTTCAACTCCCTGAGCGTGTGGAATTCATCGAACATATACCGCTCACCAACATTGGCAAGGCCGACAAGAAGACACTCAGGGACGACATTAAGAAGCGTCTCGGGATAGGGTCAGACAGCACGGTAGTAGCCACGCATGTGCATCCAGCCTTCACTGACCGCAAGGCAGATTCATGAACATTCTCACAAAGGAGTAGCGTCATGAAATATCCCTTCTTGTTTTCCCCCTTAACTATCAAGAACTGCACCTTCCCCAACCGTATCATGTCAACTGCTGCGGTGACGAGGCTCGCCGCTGAAGATGGGCATGTGACGCAGAACATCAAGGACAGGTATCAGAGGCTCGCCATGGGCGGAGTCGGCTCAATAGTGGTTGAGGCTGCTGTCGTGCTTCCGTCGAGGAGTTCCTTCAATCTCCGGGTGAGCGATGACCAGTTTATTGATGAGTTGAAGGATTTTGTCGCGGGTATACGCAAGGTGAGCCCTGACGTCAAAATAGGCCTGCAGCTCATCCATTTCCTGAAGGTGGCACGGACCGGCTGGAGACAGAAGGTTGAAGACCTCAAGCCTGAAGAAATAGCGGTGATACCAGGTCAGTTTGCCAGCGGAGCTCTGCGCGCAAGAACAGCAGGTTTTGATTTCGTGGAGCTGCACATGGCCCATTTCACGACGCTCGCATCATTCCTCTCCCTTATGAACAAAAGGATAGACGAGTATGGCGGTGATTTCGAAGGACGGGTGAAACTGCCCACAGACGTGGTGCAGGCAACGCGTAAAGCTGTGGGCGACGATTATCCGGTCGGTGCGCGGATTCTGGGCGAGGAATTCACGAAGGAAGGAAACACGCTGCTTCAGAGCGCGCGGGTAGGCAGGCGCCTTGCCTCGCTCGGGCTTGACTATATCAGCGTTTCAGCGGGCGAGCGCTTCGAGGACGCGGATACCCCGCTGCCCAACATGCCGCCCTTTGCAGGCACCGGGTACAGCGGTTACCGGATGAGCCCGCGCTGGTGGAACCCGGATGGGGTCCAGGTTTACCTCGCCGAAGGCATACGCAAGGCGATCAGAGAAGCAGGCTACAATGTGCCTGTAGTAGCTGCCGGAAAAATCCGCATGCCGGGCCTGGCCGAGGAGATCCTTGGACAGGGAAAAGCAGATATTATCGGCATGGCGAGGACCCTCTTTGCCGATCCCGACTGGCCGGCAAAGGCGAAAGCCGGAAAGGATGACGAGATCGTCAAGTGCGCCGCGTGCGGTTTTTGCAGCGAATCAGACGAACGGTACGAAACCGTGACCTGTATAGAGTGGCCAAAGGGTGATCTCAACGCTCCCTACCCCTGGTACCTGGTTCCTCCCTGCAAAGCAGCCTGCCCTGCCGGGCTCGATATCCGGAGTTACATAGATCTTGCTGCGCACGGGCATTACGAGAAGGCACTTGAGGTAATTGAAGAGAAGGTCCCCTTCCCCGGCACCATAGGGCGTGTCTGCCCCCACCCCTGCGAGGCGAAATGCAACAGGAAGGAACTGGATGAGTCGATTGCCATTAATGGCTTGAAACGGTTTATCGCGGACGCGGTCTATGCGCGTGGATCCAAAGTGGTAACACCCGCACCCAGGACACATGATGCGCGTGTGGCGGTTATCGGCGCCGGGCCGGCCGGTCTGACAGCCGCGTTCAATCTCGTCCGGTTGGGTTACGGTGTCACGGTCTTTGAGGCACTGCCCGCACCCGGCGGGATGTTAATGGTTGGCATCCCCGAGTATCGTCTTCCCCGCGACGTGATCAAGAGAGAGATAGAGTATATCCAAAAGGCGGGTGTTGAGCTGCGCCTGAGCAGTCCCGTTGGAACGAACGGTCTCACACTCGCGAAGCTCCAGGAAAGCTACAACGCAGTCTTTGTCGCTACGGGTGCGCACAAGAGCGTGCCACTCGGGGTTCCCGGCGACAAGATGGCAGGAGTGGTAAGCGGCACTGCGCTGTTAAGGGACGTGAACCTGGGTAACAGTCAAAAGATTGGGAAGAAGGTTGCGGTTATCGGCGGCGGAAATGTAGCTCTCGACGCTGCGCGCAGCGCGAAGCGGCTCGGTGCGAACGATGTTACCGTTGTCTATCGCAGGTCGCGAGACGAGATGCCAGCCTTCAAAGAGGAAGTGGAGGCTGCAGAAAAGGAAAAAATAAAAATCGAGTTTCTTGCGGTTCCGGCAAAAGTCATCAGTGAGAATGGCAAAGTGACAGGGCTCGGGTGCCTGCGTACCAGATTGGGAGACCCCGACGAGAGCGGGCGGAGAAGACCGGAGGTTGTTGCAGGTTCGGAATTCGCGCTGGAGATCGACATGGTGGTTTCGGCTATTGGCGAGATTCCTGATCTTTCCTTCCTCGGCAATAATTTCGAGATGGCCACAGGCGCAACGCTGAAGGTCCATCCCAATTCTTTCAGGACCAACGTAGCCGGCGTATTTGCAGGTGGTGACGCAGTGAGCGGTCCGGCAACCGTGATCGAAGCCGTCGCAGCAGGCAGAAAAGCAGCAATTGCCATCGACAGGTACTTATGTGGTCAGTCGACTGACCAGGAAGAGCCGGCGCTGCGGGTGATAGGCATTGAGGATGTAGAGGTGACACGGTTCAATAAACGCGAGCG
>JADGQN010000059.1 GCA_017881765.1 Syntrophobacterales bacterium
TAGGAACTATTGATTAGTACGTTGGGCTACAGGTAAACAAAATCGTTCTTCGTGCTTCGTTCTTGGTGCTTGGTTACATACAAAAAAAGAACGAGGAACAGGAGCCACCAAGTCATTCTTCGTGGTTCGTTCCTGGTTCTTGGTTTCATCAAAAACGAAGAACGAAGAACTAGGAACGAAGAACTGGATCTAAAGCTAGTTGATAAACACTTTCTTATATCGCTGTATTTCTTCCAGTGCCCTGCCGCTCCCCATCACGACGCAGATCAACGGATCCTCAGGCACGTGGACTTCGAGGCTCGTCCGTTCCGATATCCTCTTATCCAGCCCTTTGAGAAGTGCACCGCCGCCAGTCAATACCATGCCCGAGTCCTTCAGGTCTGAAACAAGCTCCGGCGGAAGTTTCTCCAGGGCCCTCTTCACCGCATCAATAATCGCCTCTACCGGCTCTTCTATGGCCTCTCTCACGTCGTCGGCGGTAACGGCAATAGTCTTGGGAATGCCATTAACGAGATCCTTCCCCACAACGTTCATTGACCCAGACGCAGCGCCCGGGTAGGCTGAACCGACCTGCATCTTGATTCTCTCCGCGGCATTGACTCCCACAGCCACCTGATATTTCTTTTGCAGGTGCCTCACGATGGCTTCATCCATTTCGTCACCCGCTACGCGCAAGGATTCACTGTAGGCGTTCGCGGAAAGGCTGATGATGGCCACCTCCGTCGTGCCGCCTCCGATATCGCAAACCATGTTTCCTCTGGGGAGTTCTATGGGTAGTTGAGCCCCGATTGCGGCAGCCATCGGTTCTTCGAGGAGATGGATGTCCCGGATGCCTACCTGAAAACAGGCATCAACGACCGCCTTCTTCTCAACCTGCGTTATTCCGGACGGCACACAGACTACCATTTTGGGCTTCGAAATCTTCCGGGTTTCTTTGACCATGTTCAGAAAGTACTTGATCATCGCCTTGGCCACGTCGAAATCAGCAATTACTCCGTCTTTGAGCGGCCGGATCGCGCTGATGTGTGGAGGTGTTTTGCCGATGTACTCCTTTGCCTCTCGGCCTACGGCGATAATTCTCCCGGTATCTCTTTCAAGAGCAACGACCGATGGTTCATTCAGCACGATGCCTTCGCCCTTCAGATATATCAGCGTGTTGGCTGTGCCAAGGTCCATGGCGCAATGCGTGGAAAACGATGAAACCATATCCATCAATTTTGAAATAAAACTCATGCTCGTGCCCCCTTGTTCATATAGGACTGTCGCTCTCCCCGTTCGTCAGCGCGGTCCAGGAGCGCCCAGAGACTCTCACCGTCTTCAGGAAACTCAGCCACGCCGATTCGTAGTGCTCCTTTTGTTTCAATCCTGCTATCCGCCATGGCGCTCAGTATCGTATAGTTCAATACACGCGCCATGTTTTCCGCCTCCAGGGCCTGGGGGTCTCGTGTGACCGCGTAAAAATGGCTCACTTCCGCTTTCGTCACGAGAGCCGTCTTACCCAGGCACTGTTCGACACTCTGGACTATTTTCCGGAGCACGCGATCTGTAGCCTCCACACCAAGCAACCGGTTGTACACGTGAAACCCCGGCACCTTTACCGAGACCAAGGAAAAATCCTTCCTCTCCTGAACCCACGCCTCAATCTTTTTAAAGAAGGGGGCAAAAAGGAGTGCTCCCGTCACCGGGTCAACAAATTTGCCTCTTTCGAGAGTTCCTTTGGTCCACGTACGCATAAAATAGAGAGACAATAACGATGAGATGTCCCTCAACAAGCCTATAACGCCATCTCTCAGCCCCACATCGGAAAGAGAGACGAAGCCTACAAGTCCAAATGCTTCTTCATCGAACAGGAGGGGAAATCCAAAGAACTGTTTTGCCTTCATACCGTCGTCGGAAAAGAGAAGCGGCTTTTCCTTGAGATAGCCGCTGCCGTGCGGGAGCAGGAATTCTTTCCTTCCTTCCAGCACCATTGAGGCAACGGTCCCTGTCATGGGGCACTCTTTCAGGCGGAGATTGTTCGCATCGGTCCCTGCGCAGTCAACAATGACAAGTTTGCCATTCCGTTCAACTCCGACGAAGCAGAAGTCCCCTCGACAGAGGGCGAGACATTCTTCCAGCACCTCCTCCAATGATACCTCCGATAAACCCGACTTCAGAAAAAACCGGATAATTCTGCGCTCGACGACGAGTTCCTCGCTTTTCTCTTCAAGCTCCTGCAGCCTCTTTTCCTTCTCCAATTCTTTGCCTATCATCGACACAAAATTACCGAGCAGCTTCTTCTCCCGGTCCGTGAATACGTAACGCTTCTTGCTGTCCACCACAATCACCCCCGGGGCTTCGAGGGGATAGGCCATAAAGGACTTGATGCCCTCTTCTGACCCATAATACCCGAGCGTCGATTCGTCTTTGTCAAAGTTGGGGATGATCAGGGGCTCATTATGCTTGAGCACCCACCCGGGCAGCGTCCCTTCGATGGGGATGGTTCGGTCGCGGTCAAAGCTCTTTGCGAAAGTAACCGAAGAGAGGCAGCGAAAGCGCTCTTCATGCTTGACAAGCAAGGCCACCGTAAATGCCTCGTAAACGTTAAAAATAAGCTCGGAAAAATTGTCTATCAGCGTCATACTACTGCGTCCGCCTTGGCCGAAATGTCAGGAGTAGCGGTAGCCTGTGCCGGTTCAAAACATTCGATCCGAATCGCTTCCCCTGTCCCGAATCGCTCAACGAGCCTGCAAACGTTACAGGTCTCTGTATAAGACGGATAGCCGCAACGGGCGCACCTTTCCGGATCGGGTCGCGCCTCTTGCTCCTTTACTCTCTCGAGGTAACCCTTAACAAACCTGATCTTTGTGGCTGGAGAGGTCACTTCTATCTTATTAAGAAGCTCCTTGTAGAGCAAGGTCTTGGCCCCGACCGAATAGGGGCACTCCTCGTACACGTAGTCTATACGGCTCAGTATAGCATATGCCGCCGCTTCTCTCTCGGAACACAAAAAAAACGGCTTGATCTTCTTCGCGAGATAATCGCCTCTTCCTTCCAGGGAAATGCTCTTCTTGTACAGATATGCCTCTTTCCAATAGAGAAGGTTGCCGAAGAGTGCGGATGCCTCATCGTCAAGGTTGTGCCCGGTCGCAAGCACTGTGTATCCGGCGTCGATGCATGCCTTGTTCATAAGGTATCTCTTTAACACGCCACAAAGAGAGCATGGAGCTCTCCTCATAACCTTTGACAGATCTCCGATGCCCTTCTGAAAAAGTGCGGGCAGCGAAAACCTGTAGATCCTTCGCCCCAGGCGGTCGGCCATTAGTCTCGCTTTTTCGAAGGAGACACGTGAATACTCATCGATCCCCAGGTCGATGTAGATGCCATCGGAAAGATAACCCGCCCTATTGAGGATGTACCACAGGGAGAGACTATCCTTACCGCCGGAGACCGCTACGAGAGTTGAATCCGTCTGATCGATGAGGTGATACTTCTGTACGGCACGCGTGACCCTTCTCTCAAAAAATGTGAGGAAATCATCGGCGCAGAGGGCTGTGTTGTAAGCGCTCAAACGGATATTGGCTTCCTTGCCGCATACCCTGCATTTCATCCGCCTGATATCACCCTGATGATTCTTATGTTATCCTCGTGAGAGAGTTTGCAGTCTTCGGTCACCAGCTTCTCGTTCGCTACAACGATATGGGCTTCCGGATTCAACGAAAATCTTTCCAGAAGTTGGCCCACCGTCAGCGGCTTTTCCATCTCGTATACCTTGCCTTCCCACGCTACTTTCATGGCAATTAGATAGCACAACGGCCACCCGATGTCAAAGAACGCGCGGGCCGTGGAACGCAGGAAGTAAGCACCGCTGGCTGCTGCCCGCTGCGTGCTGCACACTGTTTACGGCTCGCGGTTTTACATGTCCGGCCTCCGTGCGTATACCAGTGACCAGCACGTCCGAACTCTCGCTCGCCAACATCCGACTAACAACTATGGTTGACAATATTAATTACTTTTTGGTTGACAATACGGTTGACAATACGTATACTAGCGCATGCATCCAAAAGATCGGATACTGAAATATCTGTCGAAACAAAAGTCGGCAACCGCTAAGGGATTGCTGGAGCTCTTCGGTTTTTCCAGACAGGCACTTCACAAACATATGAAAGAGCTCATCCGGACCGGAGAGGTATTGAAGCACGGAACCACCCGAGGCGCATACTACAGCTCTTCCAAGGTTGCGGGAGAGAAGCGCTCTATTCTTGAGCGACCCGCTTTGCCACGGACCTACAGAAGGAGATTTGGTGTCGTTGGTCTCGAGGAGCATAAGGCATTTGAAGAAATATCGCTCTTTCTCAATTTGCGTAAGTACGTTAACAAGAACACGTACGCTATTTTCGAATATACCTTTACGGAAATGCTGAACAACGCACTGGAGCACTCCCATTCCAAGGATGTAGGTATTTCGGTTAGTGTCGACCCCAATGGCCTGCGATTCGCAATCAGAGACTACGGTATTGGAGTCTTCCATTCGATCCGTGAGAAATTCAAACTCCCCGACGAAGCCACAACAATCGGGGAACTGATAAAGGGGAAAATAACGACCATGCCCAAAAAGCACACCGGTGAGGGATTATTCTTTACCTCTAAGTCGGCAGACAAGATGACCCTCAAGTCACATAGAATAGATCTTCTGTTCGACAATCTGAAGAAGGATCTGTTTGTTAAGGAAATCAGATTTCTAAGGGGAACAGAGGTCGCCTTTGCGATCAGCAACCACTCAAAAAGAAAACTCGACAATGTTTTCAGGGAGTATGCCCCGGCCGAGTTTGATTATAAGTTCGAGAAGACAAGAGTCTACGTGAAGTTGTTTGCGGCAGAGTATGTCTCGCGGTCGGAGGCAAAACGGCTACTTGCAGGCCTCGATAAATTCAGCGAAATAGTGCTCGACCTTAAAGGGGTCAGAAGCATCGGGCAGGGTTTTGTTGATGAGATTTTCAGGGTCTTCGCAGGGGACCACCCACACATAAAGCTAAAAACTGAAAATGTGAGTCCCACGCTGATGCCCATGATCAGCCACGTGGTTGACAATAACAATTAGTTTCTGGTTGACAATTTAGTTGACATTAATCGCGCTTAAGGTTGGTTGAAGGCTTCGCTGCGCGCGGTATTACGGGCAGATTCTCGTATCCGAGGAGATATTCGGGGCGCACTCTTTGGAGACTTCTGAAGATGTTCTTCTTTACGTTCTTGTTGTGTTGCTCTGCCTCTCTTATCATGCCCTTTGCGAGTCTCCGTTTCGACGTCTTCGCATATGGACATTGGGACTTGATGACGGGAAGCTCGAGCCTTTCAGCAAGCCTCGCCAATTCCTGTTCCTCTACGTAGGCCAGAGGCCTGATAAGCGCCAGTTCCCCTCCGAACATCTCTTGGTACGGCCTCATCGTGCATACCTCCCCATTGAAGAAGAGGTTCATGAGGAGGGTTTCAGTAATGTCATCGAGGTGGTGGCCTAAAGCTATTTTGGAGCAGCCCAGCTCCTTGGCCAGTGCGAAGAATCGCTTACGCCGGATCCAGCTGCACCAGAAGCAGCCAAAGGTCTCGCCCTCCTTGTTCAAGGGATCGCTCGGCTGAGTCACGACGTATCTGACACCTTCTTTCTCAAAGTGTTCGACGAGTGACTCTTTTTTAACCCATTCGAAGCCCATGTCCACGTGGCAGGCGATTATCTCGTACTTAATGGGAACGAACTTCATCCGTTCCTTCATAATCCTGAGAAGCGAAAGGCTATCTTTTCCGCCGGAGACGGCGAGCAAAATCCGATCACCGTCTTGAATCATCCGGTAATCCCAGATGGCTTTACCCACCTTCTTGGTCACGAAATAGGAGAGTCCGTTCGTATCGTCTTTCATGTTAAAGACTGAGCCAGCTTCCTCGTTTTGTCCAAGGCCTTCTTGCTGACCTTCCCTGTCTCCTCACACCCTGCCTCCTCAACACCGCCCAAGTAAGCGAGGGACAGGGCATCGAAGGTCCTTCTGAATGCGTCGAGTGCCGGCGTGAATGTATCAAGCGCTTTGTCGGCACAGGTAATCAGCGTGACAGCCTTCTTGCCCTTGATTCTCGACTCCATGTTCTCATCGAAAAAGGCAATTGATCGGTCGATCACCAGTTTCAGCTGTGACGAGGGGCCCCACCAGTAAGTGGGAGTGGCGTACACGAGAAGGTCTGATTCAAGCATATACTTGCGTATATCCTTCATGTCGTCATTGATCCTGCATTTGCCTGCCTTTGCACAGACGAGGCACCCCTGACAGGGACGCACATTCATCTCATTCAGGTTCAGAAGTCTCACGTCATGGCCCTTCTTCTTCATGGTCTCGGAAAAGGCGTTGACAAGCTGACGCGTATTGCCCTCCTTGCGCGGACTGCCGAAGAGAATCACCGTCTTCATACTGAGCACCTCCCTGTTCAGAAATGGTAGCGTCCTATTATAAGGCCCGGAAGGTCAAGCGGTCAAATAGCCCGGCGCCGAGGTTGATATGTCCACCCGGAATTACTACTATATGAAAATAAGGAGGCATCGCTATGGAATCGCGAAGAGAACGGCTGGTTGTGATCGGGGGAGTAGCCGCCGGTATGTCCGCAGCCAGCGCGTCAAAGAGAATCCGCCCCGAGATGGAGGTTCTCCTACTGGAGAAGAGCCCTTTCATTTCATACGGAGTCTGCAGCATTCCCTATTACATCTCGGATGAGATAAAAGATTACCATGACTTAATAGCCGTGACCCCGGAGGCAGCGCAGAACGAGCGAGGAGTATTCGTTCGCACGCTTCACGAAGCAACCGCGATACTTCCGGATACGAAAGAGGTTCTGGTTCGATGCCACGACAAAAAGAAAGACGAGAGGACCACCTTTGACAAACTCGTGATTGCCACCGGCGCTGTACCGATAAAGCCCCCTTTCCCCGGCGTCGATTTGAAACACATATTCGCCCTGAGAACTCTTGAAGATGGTGTACTGATCAAAAAATATATCGATGACTGGGAAGGCAGGCAGGCCGGCGCGGAAGCAGACGAGTCTTTGCGCGTTAGATCCGCGCTGGTGGAAAGGCAGGATCGCCTCAGAGCGGTAATCGTGGGAGGCGGTTACATAGGCCTCGAGATGTGTGAATCCCTCCGCAAGAGAGGCCTCGACGTCACGCTGGTCGAGAAGATGGATCGCGTCCTGGGCACCATGGACCAGTCAGTCACGGACTTCGTCGAAGAGACGCTGAAGAGAGAGGGCATAAAACTTTTCAAAGAGACGTCCGTGCTCGGCTTCGAAGGTTCGGGAGGAACTGTTAGCGAGGTGCTCACCGGACAGGGCAAATTTCAGGCCGACTTCGTGATTCTTGCAGTCGGCGTCCGACCGGAATCAACATTGGCGGAAGCGGCCGGGATTGCTCTTGGCGTTAACAAGGCCATTACCGTTGACGAACACATGCGGACAAGCCTTCCCGCGATCTTTGCCGCGGGTGATTGCGCCGATGCGCTTTCAATCGTAACGGGCAAGAAGGTCTATATACCACTTGGAACCACAGCCAACAAGCAGGGACGGGTGGCCGGAGAAAATGCCGCAGGCAGGGAGACAGTATTTGAAGGGGTTGCGGGAACAGCTCAGACAAAGGTATTCGACCTCGAGGTAGCCCGCACCGGCCTTACCTCACTCGAAGCGGAAAGGGAGAGAATCCCTCACTTCGTGTCAACGATCCAGGGCAGATCGAGGGCAAAGGGCTACCCGGCGGGCAAGCCGATCACCATAACCTATGTTGTGGAGGAAGATACGGGCAGGCTCCTTGGAGCCCAGATGGTTGGCCAGGAAGGGGTGGCGCACCGTATTGATACGCTTGCTACGGCCCTTTATGCTAGAATGACGGTTGAAGACGTTGCTCGACTCGATCTAGGGTATGCGCCACCGTTTGCAACCGTGTGGGACCCGATACTGATTGCCGCCAACGTTGCGCTGAAGAAAATGGACAGGAGATAGGGTTCCTTACAGGATGCTACGCTACCGGGGGCCAGGGTCCAGGAACAAACCAGATCAGAACCGGCTAGTGTTATGAAATAATCGATTATTGATTGAGGTTTTGACCTGTAAGGTGTAACCTGTAACGTGTAACGGTTATCAAGAAGGAGGGATAACGCATGGATAAGACCAAAGAGCAAAACTTGCAGTTAGCCATCGAAATGGAGAGGGAGGGCAAGGCGTTTTTTCTCAAGGCAGCGTCCGGCGCGGACAATCTGCTTGCGAAAAAGATTTTCGAGGAACTGGCCAGACAGGAGGATTTCCATATTGAGAGAATTCTCTCGGTTTATGAGCAGATGAAAAAGGAGGAGTCTCTCAAGGAATGGATCACGGCGGTGGCAGGTGCGGCGAAACTCGATAAGGTTTTTCAGGAGTCTCTCCAGGAAAAGGCACAAGCCTCAGAGAATGACCTCAATGCCTTGCGTTTCGGCCTTGAAATAGAGGATAAAAGCATCAAGTACTACGAAAACCTCGCAAGTCATGCCCCGGAGTCCTATGAAAAACGTTTTTATCTGACGCTCTCTCACGAAGAGAGGGACCACTACCTCAGGATCATGGACTCTATCGAATATCTCTCCGACCCGGTCGGCTGGTTCTATACAAAACAGAAGTCCATGGTGGATGGGGGTTAGCGGAGCATAGCTCCGCGTGAGGCCCGCACGGCGGGCCGTTACGAGTTACGGGTTCCGGGTTAGGCCAGACTCACAAGGCATTGAGTAGGGATTGGGCCATTAATTTAGAGTTCTTAACTCGCAACACGTAACCCGTAACAAAAGGGGCGCGTCCTCACGGAAGCGCCCCTTTTCATAACCGTTCTTCTCGGATTACAGCCTGTTCTTCACCAACTCATCAACAACGGACGGATCGGCCAAGGTCGTGGTATCGCCAAGCTGATCGATCTCGCCGGATGCGATCTTCCTCAGGATTCTTCTCATGATCTTACCGGATCTCGTCTTCGGCAGACCTGGTGTGAACTGCAGCTTCCCGGGAGAAGCGATCGGTCCGATCTCTTTTCTCACGTGGACGACAAGCTCTTTCTTGAGATCGTCGCTCGGGTTAAACCCGGCCTTCAGAATGACAAATGCGTAAAGATCCTCGCCTTTTATGTCGTGCGGGAATCCCACAACGGCTGCCTCTGCAACTGATTTGTGTGAAACAAGGGCACTCTCCACCTCGGCGGTGCCAATCCGGTGGCCGGATACGTTAACAACGTCATCGACACGCCCCATGAGCCAGAAGTAGCCGTCCTCATCCTTCCTGGCGCCATCACCCGTGAAGTAGACTCCCGGATACTGCACAAAGTACGTCTGTTTGAATCTTTCGGGCTCGCCATACACGCTTCTCATGATACCCGGCCATGATCTCTTTATCACCAGGTAGCCGCCCTCGTTGACAGCGCAGGGCGTTCCGTCCTGCTTTATGCACTCCGCCTCGACACCCGGGAAGGGCAGTGTTGCCGAGCCGGGCTTCGTGAACCATGCGCCGGGAAGCGGAGTAATCAGAATGCCACCGGTTTCCGTCTGCCACCATGTATCCACGACCGGGCAGCGCTCCCCACCAATAACTTTGTAATACCAGATCCATGCTTCGGGGTTAATCGGCTCACCCACGGACCCGAGAACTCTCAGTGAGGAAAGGTCTCTCTTTTTCGGCCACTCGTCACCCTCTCTCATGATGGCCCTGATGGCTGTCGGGGCTGTATAGAAAATATTAACCTTGAACTTCTCGACGATCTGCCAGAACCTGTCGGGCTGCGGAAAGGTAGGAACGCTCTCGAAGATAATCGATGTGGCGCCGTTGGCGAGAGGACCGTAAACAATGTAAGAGTGTCCGGTTACCCAGCCGATGTCAGCGGTGCACCAGAAGACTTCCTTTTCCTTATAATCAAAGATCCATTTGAATGTAATGTACGTATATACCATGTAGCCGCCGATCGTATGCATAACGCCTTTCGGCTTACCGGTCGACCCTGACGTATAGAGGATGAAGAGGGGATCCTCGGCATCCATCTGTTCCGCCGGACACTTATCCGTGATGTCCGGGGCGGCCATCTCATCGTTCCACCAGACATCTCTTCCGGCCTTCATGGGCACGTCAAACTTATCGAGCCTCTTGATGATGATAGCCGTGTCAACTTTATGCCCTGCCTTTTCGCAAAGGTCCATGGCCGTGTCTGCGGATGCCTTCGAGCTTACCTGTTTGCTTGATCTCCAGTAGCCGTTGGCCGTGACCAGAACTTTTGCCCCCGCATCGATTATCCTGTCTCTCAAGGCTTCTGCGGAGAAACCGCCGAATACGATTGTGTGGACTGCGCCGATCCTTGCGCAGGCAAGCATGGCGATGGACAATTCTGCGATCATGGGCAGGTATATGGCAACCCTGTCACCTTTCTTCACGCCCTTTTTCTTCAGCACATTGGCAAACTTGGAGACCTCTCTCAGCATGTCCTTGTATGTGTATTTCTTCGTATCTTCATCCGGCTCGCCCTGGAAGATGATGGCTACCTTGTCGCCCCTTCCTTTCTCGATCTGGTAATCAAGGCAGTTGTATGCAATATTCGTCTTGCCGTTGATGAACCATTTGATTTTTGCATTCGCAAAGTCTTCTTCGTTCACCTTGTCCCACTTCTTGAACCAGTGCAGCTCTGACGCGATGTCACCCCAGAACGCCGCGGGGTCATCCATCGATTTCTTGTAGAGTTTCTCGTACTCAGCCCTGCTCTTAATGTAGGCCTGCGCCACGAATTCCGCGCTCGGCGGAAAGGTCCGCGTTTCCGTGCTCATGCTGGTGATCGTTTTTTGCTCTGCCATACCTGCCTCCTCATGGTTGTATTTAATTCAAAGATATTGTTACCGAAGTCACAATTAGCTAAAGTTGTATTGTAAATCGAGCGTTTTGTCAATAGAATATTGTGCATATTATCACAAACTGTACAAAAAATAGCCAGCGGGGCAATGCAGGTGGCACGCAACACTGCTGCCGAATGACTCCATAATTATGCAGGCCGCTCCGCGTTCGTAACCGATTTGCCGGGTAGAACGCGGAAAGAATCGGCGGGCTTACGCCTCAAAGCTATTGACATAGATCAGATTACCAAGTAAACTTATGCCTTCATACTGCTCATGGAGCGCTCATTCAGGCGCATCACGCAGCAATCAAGTACGGGAGATTCTTATGGCGCGGGTTTGTGATATATGCGGGAAAGGAAAGCAGGTAGGTAATAACGTAAGCCACGCAAACAACAAGACCAAGCGGCAGTGGTTGCCCAATCTTCAAATGGTGAGAATTGCCAAAGGTGGCTCGACGATGAGGGCGCGGGTATGCACGAAGTGCATCAAGAAAGGGCTCATTACCAAAGCAAGCTAGGCGCTGCTCCGCATTCTCTCGACTGACCTGACCTCCTTGATCTTCTGAATCGATTTGACGATCTTCTGTAACTGCGAGGCATTGACTATCTCAATCTCAAAGATGCTCGTGGCTGTCCGGTCGGGATAGGTCATGACCTGGGCATTCAGAATGTTCGCCTTGCCTGCAGTAATAACGTTCGTAACCTCCGAGAGCAGACCCTTTTTGTCCCCGCCTTGCACGCGTAGCTTGACCGGGTAGGCGTATTCCTTGTTGTCCTGCCATGAAACCTCAATTTTTCTCTGATCGTCGTATGCGTGCACATTAGGGCAATCAGCGAGATGGACCGTCAGCCCTCTCCCGCGCGAGATGAACCCGAGAATAGTATCGCCTGGTATGGGGTTACAGCATCTGGCGAACCTGACGACCAGTCCATCGATACCCTTAATCTTGACCGCATCATCCCTGCTTTTTTTGATCGAGCTTATGATCTTGCTGATTCTGCTGACTTTCTCAGGCTCAGGGATAACTTTTCCAAGCACCTGCAGAGCCGTGTACAGGCCATAACCCACGCTTGCAAACAGGTCATCGGTCGTCTCGAAGCTGAATTCCTTGGCCAACGTCTGCAGCTCGCCGGACTTCACCATTTTTGAGAGGCTCAAGCCGTGCTTGGCCAGTTCCTTATCGATGAGCGTCCGGCCCAGCTCAATGCTTCTTCCCCGCTGCTCCTCCTTGATCCACTGTCTGATCTTTGTCTTAGCCTTTGAGGTGACAACGAATTTCAACCAGTCCTTGCTCGGCTTATGGGTGGGGTTTGTGAGTACCTCCACGGTATCGCCGCTTTGGAGCGGCGTCCGAAGCGGCACCAGTTTACCGTTCACCTTTGCGCCAACGCACCTTTGGCCCAACTCCGAATGAATCGCATACGCAAAATCAACGGTAGTTGCTCCCTTTGGCAGTTCTCTGACATCCCCCTTGGGAGTGAATACATAGACTTCGTCCGGAAACAGGTCGATCTTGAATATTTCCAGGAATTCTTTGCTGTCCTTCAGCTCTTTTTGCCATTCAATGACCCTTCTGAGCCAGCCGAAGATCTTATCTTCCTTAGGATTAAAGACGCTGCCTTCTTTGTACTTCCAATGTGCCGCAATCCCTTCTTCCGAGATTTTGTGCATCTCCGGGGTTCGTATCTGGATCTCTATCTTCTCCCCGCGCGGTCCGATGACTGCTGTGTGAAGCGACTGGTACATATTGGCTTTGGGAAGGGCAATGTAATCCTTGAATTTTCCGGGAATCGGCTTGAAGAGCGCATGAATGTAGCCAAGCGCTTCATAACATTCCTTCACGCTGCCCACGATAACGCGGAACGCCGTGATGTCCGAAATCTCATCGAGAGCCAGCTCCTCCTGGAGCATCTTTCTGTAAATGCTGTATAGCCTCTTTGCCCGCCCGGATATCTCGGCCTTCAGGTTGAACTCTGCCAGCCGGTTCTTGAGGAGCTCCTTGACCTCACTGATATAGGAATCCCTCTCCTTTTTTCTTTTGGCAATGCTCTCCCTAATCGTTTTATACTCAGCCGAATCGATGTACTTGAAGGCAAGGTCTTCGAGGTCCCCCTTGATCCATTCAATACCGAGCCTGTGCGCTATAGGCGCATAGATGTCGAGAGTCTCACGGGCTATCTCAATTTGCTTTTCCGGGGAAAGGAACTGCAGGGTTTCCATGTTATGGTATCGGTCGGCCAGCTTTATCAGGATTACCCGTATGTCCTTACTCATCGCCAGGATCATTTTCCGGAGGGTCTCAGCGCGCGACTCCTCAGAGCTCTGTTCCTCAATCCTGCTGATTTTCGTGACACCATCAACAAGCCCGGCGATCTCGGGTCCGAAATATTCTTTAATTTCTTCTATAGTCAGGTAAGAGTCCTCTACCGTGTCATGAAGAAGACCCGATACTACGCTGGGAACGTCAAGATTCATCTTGGTGAGCATGTAAGCGACTTCAAGGGGGTGAATAAGGTAGGGTTCACCGGAAAGTCTTACCGTTCCCCTATGAACCTTGGCAGACAGAACATACGCCCGCTCGAGCAAGTCTACATCCGCCTGCGGATTGTACTTAAGAATTTCTTCAACAATGTCGTTGAATCTGATCATCTATCGTAATAGTATACTATAAGTAAGGCTGTGTGAAGAATCGAGTGCGTGACCAACCGTGTTTAGTGTATGGTGATTTAGTGTTTAGTGAAAAGACAGGCTCAACGCCGAAGCAAGCGAATGCCCAACAGCGGTCTGCCCATCGCTGGCGTTTCTGCACGGTCTGTTCTACACTAAACACTATACACTGTTTCTAAGGGGGGTAATATGGCGTTAATGGACGACATAAGGAAAACGACGGAGGAAGGTTTAAAAACCCTGAAGGAGACTGCGGGCGAGATAGCCTTTAATGTGGAAAAACAGGCTAGAATCGCAAAACGAAAGATGGACATCATCAAGATACAGCGGAAGGTTCAAAAGCTTTACGCCGAAATCGGTGAGTATGTTTATGGGGAGTTTACCATGGCAAGGCCACTCACCATGGAGGCTCCTTTCCTTGCCGAGAGAATGACGGCCGTCGCGGATATGAAGTCGGAAATACGCGAGATCGAGGCAGGAATCGAGGAGGCGAGGAAAGCACAGCCCCCCGGCAAAGAGAGTGCATAGTGTTATGTGTTACGTGTTATGTGTAGTGTGTTGTGTGACAGGTGCTTGGTAACAGCGAACGACAAGTTCGCGCGCCGGGCCAGACCGGCCTTCGTTTTTCTCACAAGACTTCACACATAACACTCGTCACATAACACTTCATGTTCTCACCACCGGCCCACGCCGAACCCCGTCGAAAAGAACGCGGATGGAAAACCGCGAGTTGTCTGGCCCTCCGGCCACAGGTATATCTGCCGGACAACGAAGCAGGGGAAGGCATACTCCTTCTCGCCGATGCGTCCCGGACGCAGCTGGGTAAATTCACCAGCCAGAGTGATTAGTCTCCCGGCATTATAAAGCATCGAGTCGAGGACCCCAAGCTCGCTCGGATACAATGCGAGATACCTTCCGGTCGTCGTTTGCGTCTCCTTAAAGTAACCGGCCGAGTCAGCAGGAATATGCACGGCCTCGATGACAGAGCCCGTTTCGGTCAGACTGATGGACACAATTCGCCCACCCAGTATGAAAAGTTTTCCCTTATACAGTTGGGGGCTCCCGGCAAGCTGGGTCATTGACACATCACGGATGCCCTGATCCAGAAGGTCACTTCTTAGAACCGGGATCGTGCACGACACCAGGGAAAGCAGCGCCAGAACAAGAATAGCCACACGTCTCATGCATTAATCTTAGGACAGCCAGGATGGTTCTTCAAGGCTCTCCGCCGGGGGGAGCGAGGCCGAACGATACCTCAGAACCGAGCGTGGTACAATTCTTGCTGGCTTTCTCGAGAGGAAGCATCCGTGACAGTCCAGCATATATTTAAAAAAGCATGTGCCCTGCGAGAAGAAGGCCGGTATCTGGAAGCCCTCGACGCCTATACCCAGGCGATCGAAGCCGGGTTCGAAGACCCGGACGCATACCATAAACGGGCGGACACTTACGCGTTTCTCGGCCTTTACCGGGAAGCAATTCGGGATTATGACCGGGCAATCGAGCTTGGTGTCGAGGATCAGGAGCTATACATGGACCAGGCATATTCCTTCTGCTGTGTCGCCGACTATGAAGAGGCTATCAGGGCGTGCGACAGGGCTATAGCCTTGCACCCAGAAGAGCCCAAGGCTTATATCGTCCGGGGAAGTGCATACGGATTGGCCAATAAACCCGTGCAGGCTATAAATGACTTCAACAAAGCGATCGAACTGAAGGCGGAGACTGCGGAGGTTTACTACAACCGCGGCCTGGCCAGATTCCTCCTGGGCGAATTCGAGGACGCCCTGAAGGATTATGACAGGGCTTTGAAACTCGATCCGGGCTTTGCTCACGTTTATTACAACCGCGGCGTGCTCTGCCAAAGAACCGGCAGGCACGGTGAGGCCATCGAAAACTATGGGGCGGCACTGGAACTTGCGCTTCACCTGCCTGAACTGTACTGCAACAGGGGAATAGCGTATGCGAAACTGGGCAAATACCAGCTAGCAACGCACGATTTTGACGCGGCCCTCGACTTAAATGCGCAGAACCAGGATGTCTACTATTACCGGGCCATGGCGCACCTGATGCTCGGAAACATCGGGCGCGCCGTCGAAGACATGAGATGCGCTGCCGGCCTCGGCCATGCCAAGGCCGACGACTTTCTGCAGGAACACGGACTGTCAGGCCAGGAAGTACTGAACTAGCGGCTACCGAACCTGCGTCCTTACAGGGTGCTTCGCTAGCGCTATTCGAGCTTGACAAACCGCCTTCGGAACACTACCTTTTATTAAAGACCTGCTCTATAATTATTTCAAGGAGGATTGTAGATGCTGACCGTGAAGAGTATCCTTGTACCGACGGACTTCTC
This sequence comes from Syntrophobacterales bacterium, assembly GCA_017881765.1. Lineage (GTDB taxonomy): Bacteria > Desulfobacterota > Syntrophorhabdia > Syntrophorhabdales > WCHB1-27 > JADGQN01. Next base: position 15,907 of record JADGQN010000059.1, read on the forward strand.
CGAACATTCGGACAAAGCGCTGAAGCAGGCGCTCGAAATTGCCAAACAGAGTAAAGCAAAGCTTTACCTTCTGCATGTTATTCACGAGGCGATGCACCAATGCGCTTCGGACTACTGCCTTAGCGACGAGCTCATGCAGCAAATGGAAAGCGGAATGATATCTGCTGCTCAACAAAGCCTTCAGAAGCAGTTGGCAAAGTTTCCCGAGGCAAAGGAAGTGGAGGTAGTACCTGAAGTCAGAAGAGGCTTTCCGTCAGATGAGATAGTGAAGGAACAGCAGGAAAAAAAGATTGACCTG
>JADGQN010000060.1 GCA_017881765.1 Syntrophobacterales bacterium
CTAGCATCATGCAGTCTCTGGTTTCCGGTCTAAAGGAATAACCTTTCCTGGCTCTCTTGGCTGCATGAGGCTTAGAATATGATCGGTCACCTTCTGCATGAGCGGACGGAGTTTTTCTATGTTTTTCACGACATAACCGGCGGTAACATCGTCAGCCTTGACGGAATGATTGAGAAGGCGCTTGAGTTCGTAATAACCGACAATCCCGTCTATGGCGCTTGTATACGTCCGCCTCATGTCGTGCAGTGTGCTATACGCAACGCAGTGAGGTGTGGTGCCTCGCTGTACATTCGGAGGTGAAAGTCCTCAGAGACCCCTGGGCGACCGCGGCCTTTTTTATTGTCAAAATATTTGGGACAGGGTATCTATAGGGTAGCTACAACCAGAATAGCTTATGAAGCATACTTCGTAAACCCTTGTGTAAGTAATGCGCCCAGCAAGATTCGAACTTGCAACCTACGGATTCGTAGTCCGGCACTCTATCCATTGAGCTATGGGCGCACGTTTATGCTTTGATGGTAACTAGTACTTTTTCGTCGTCCTGACTCTTTTCTATGACTCCCAGAGGAAAAGCATCTTCTCCCACAGAGCGCAGTTCCTGGATTGCCCTTGCTTCATCAGCCTTGCCGACCGTGAGTACAAAGCCAATACCCATGTTGAAAGTGGCGTACATCTCGTCCCGTGCTGCGTTGCCTCGCCGCATGATCATGCTGAAGATATCGGGCGGATCTTTTGCAACGGAGAGGTGCGCACAAAGGCCGTCCGGAATGATCCGGTTCACGTTCCCGGGCAAACCCCCGCCGGTGATGTGAGCCATACCTTTAATTGCGACCTTCTCCATGAGTGCGAGTATGGGCTTCACATAAATCCTCGTTGGCCTGAGCAGTTCCTCATAAAGGTTGCGCTGCGTGCCGTCGACCTTGTCCTTTATCGTTAGGCCTTGTTGCTCGATAAGAACCTTCCTCGCGAGCGAATACCCATTGCTGTGAAGGCCGCTCGAGGCAAGGCCGATAACGCGGTCTCCGGCTTCAATGGTGGATCCGTTGATTACCTTCTCTTTTTCAACAAAGGCAGTGACGAAGCCGGCCAGATCATACTCGCCCTCCGCATAAAATGAAGGCATCTCGGCAGTCTCGCCACCCACCAGTGCGCAGCCGGCCATCTCGCATCCTGCACAGATGCCCTCGATGACCTCCGCGTAAATCTGCTCGTCCAGTCCGCCACAGGCGAAGTAATCGAGAAAAAAGAGGGGCCGGGCGCCAACCGTCAGCACGTCATTGACACTCATCGCCACCAGGTCAATGCCGACCGTATCATGCTTTTTAAGGGCGAACGCGATCCGCAGCTTGGTGCCGACGCCGTCCGTTGCCGTGACGAGCACCGGGTGTTTGTACTCCGCGGGGATCTCTGTCAATGCGGCAAAGGCGCCTATAGGCGAAAGCACATAGGGGTTAAAGGTTCCCTGTATCCGCTTCTTCATGCGTTTGATGAGCGCATCTGCCTTGCCAACGTCCACGCCCGCATCCCTGTAACTGGTTGTCACTTTCATGCTGTTAAATCTAGAATGAACCACGGACTTTGTCAAATCCTAAATCTCAAGTTCGAAAGTTATTGACAATTTTGGCAGGATATATATAGTAAAATGGAGAGAAAGGGGGGAAGAAGATGCCTCTATACATCATGTTCAGTACCCTGACCGACGAGGGTAGAAAGACGGTTTCGGCCAATCCGGAGCGGATTGAAGAGGTGAATCGGGAAATCGAAAGTATGGGGGCGTACGTCATCGCCCAGTACGCTTGTCTGGGTAAACATGACTTCATCAATCTGATAGAGGCCCCCGACAATGAAGCAATCATGTGGGTTTCTATGCAGCTCGGCTCAAGAGGAACGGTTCAGATCATGACCCTCCCTGTTATTCCCATCCACCAATTTATCGAAAAAGTGGGCCACGTGAGGGAGCCCGATGTGCCGGAACCTGGCTCGGGCGCGGCTAAGGTTACGGGCAAATAGATGCCAAGTTTCGCTCCCGGCAAAGGGGGCGGCGGGAGGGGGCGAGCGGCCTGTTTAGACTACTCTCCTGGCTTCCTTCGGCCTTTTTCCGGCCTGCTTCTGCCTTGACAGAGATAGGAAAGTGGTTTAAAATTCAATACTTTTATCCTGACGCAAAAGGGGCTTTGAAATGGCAAAAAAGGTAGATGAGATCAAGTGGCACGAGCTGAACATTGGTGGGGTCATAGACGAGCCCGGGAGCGCCAGGGAATACTTTACGGGGGACTGGCGGAGTCAGAGGCCTGTGTGGGATGAATCCCGCTGCATCAAATGCGGTGTCTGCTGGATGGTCTGCCCGGACATCGCAATTTATCAGAAAAGTGACGGCTATTTTGTTGCAAACTACGATTATTCCAAGGGCTGCGGTATCTGCGCAAAAGAGTGTCCCACCGGCGCGATCAAGATGGTTGAGGAGGGGAGATGATAGGCAGGAGAGGCATAGAGGTATCCCTGGCAATAGCCGAAGCCGCAAAGCTGTGCCGTGTGGAGGTCATATCGGCATACCCGATTACACCGCAGACACACATCGTTGAGCATCTCTCCGAGCTTGTTGCGGACGGGGACCTGGAGGCGAGTTACATCACGGTTGAATCGGAACACTCTGCTTTATCCGCCTGCGTCGGGGCTGCAGCAACCGGCGCGCGCACCTTCACGTCAAGCAGTTCCCAGGGGCTTGAATTGATGCATGAGATCCTCTTTGTTGCTTCGGGGATGCGCCTTCCGATCGTGATGGCCGCGGCCAACCGTGCGCTCTCGGCTCCACTTAACATCTGGAACGATCATTCTGACGTGATGGCAGCAAGGGATACGGGCTGGATCATGCTTTTCTGCACCAACGGGCAGGAGGCGCTCGATTCCATCATTATTGCGTATAAGATTGCTGAAGATAGACGGGTGCTCATGCCGGTCATGGTGAACATCGATGGCTTCACGCTGACCCATGTTGTGGAGCCTGTCGAGTTTCCCGCCCAGGAGACGGTTGATGCGTTCCTTCCGCCTTACAGCCCCGCGTATACGCTTCACCCCGACAAACCGGTTACCATGGGCGCGTATGGTATTCCGGAGATATACACCGAGTGCAAATTCGCCCAAGAGACGGCCATGAACAATTCCAAGGAAGTGGTCATCGAGGTCCTGGATGCCTTTGGCAAACAGTTCGGTAGACCCTATAAGGTGGCGGAGACTTATCAGTTGGAGGATGCCGACGTCGTATTCATTGCACTGGGAGCCATGAATGAGAATATTATGACGGCAATCGACGAGATGCGGACGGAGGAAAAAAAAGCGGGGCTTGTCAACTTGCGACTCTACCGGCCTTTCCCGGGCGAGGAGCTGCTGGCGCTGCTTAAGGGAAAGAAACGCATAGCAGTCGTCGAAAGGGTGATGCCGGGCGGGGCGTTGAACAGTCCTTTGTTCAATGAGATTACTTCCCTGGCCTACCGGTCCGGACTGACCGCGCTGATCAAGAACTATGTGATCGCGCTCGGAGGGAGAGACGCCCTGCAATCGGACTTCCGCCACATATTCGATGATATGCAGCAAGCGAGCGCGAAGGATACGAGGATAAAGAAAGGCCTGAATTTTGCAATGATTGGAGTGAGAGCATGACAACACTTCTGCCTAATGTCAGAACTTTTGCCGCAAATGTGATACCCAAGGAAGAGTTTGCGGTTCCGGGACACAGGGCCTGCACCGGTTGCGCTGAGATCCTGGCCGTGCGCCTGGCGCTTAAGGGTTTCGGAAGGGACACGATTATCTCAATGGCAACAGGATGCATGGAGATCGTCTCCAGCCCCTTGCCTACCACCGACTGGACCCTGCCCTGGATCCACGTTGCATTTGAGAATTGTGCCGCGGTCGCCTCAGGTGTTGAATCAGCGCTCAAGATCCTGAGGAAAAAAGGGAAAATCCCTGACAAGGATGTGCATGTCGTCGCCATAGCAGGGGACGGCGGTACCATGGATATCGGACTGCAGTCATTGTCGGGGGCACTTGAACGTTACCACAAGTTCACCTATATCTGCCTGGATAATGAGGCATATATGAATACGGGGATACAAAGATCGTCAGGTACGCCATTTGGCGCCATGACTACAACGAGTCCCCCCGGGAAAAACAGTATTGGTCAGTCCACCTGGAAAAAAGATATGCCGAAAATTGCCGTGGCGCATAACATACCTTACGTAGCGACGGCGTGTCCGTCGTACCCTTTTGATTTTCTCGAAAAAATAAGGAAGGCCAAGATGGTGGATGGACCATCCTATATCCATGTCCTCTCGGTCTGTCCTACGGGCTGGAGAACCCCAACCGACTTGTCGATACGGTATGGTCGGCTGGCGGTTCAGACGGGTGTGTTTCCTCTTTACGAAGTGGAAGACGGTAAGTACCGGTTAACCTATAATGCCGAGCCTTTGCGGCCCATCACGGAATATCTCAAGGGGCAGGGACGGTTCAGACACCTGACACCGGACTCGATTGCTACTATTCAGAAACGAATCACCACGGATTGGGAAGCACTGAAGGCGCTCAGTGATAGTTCGGCAAAAGCCATCTAAGGAGGCAAATGGAGATAAACAAAGAGAAACTTGACGAGATCATTCTTAAGTATGGACGCGACAAGGCTCATCTGCTTGCTATTTTTCAGGACGTGCAGAAAGAATACCGATATCTTCCAAAAGAAGCTGTAAGGCATATCTGCATGCGTTTGGGCATGCCGCAGGTTGACGGCTTTGAAGTTGCGACGTTTTACAAGTCATTCTCCCTCAAGCCGCGAGGCAAACATACCGTCCACGTTTGTCTGGGTACGGCCTGCCATCTGAAGGGTGGGGCCGATGTACTCCTTTCCTTCATGAGGGAGTTGAAGGTGAAGACCGGAGAGACAACAGCAGACGGAGCATTTACGCTTGAATCGGTAAACTGCCTTGGGGCGTGCGCCCTGGCCCCGCTCGTTCGGGTAGACGAAAAGGACTTCGGGAAAACTACAGTGGCTCAATCACGGAACATCATCCGCGACTTTACGGATCATCATTAGCCATGGCACTTTCACTGAAACAACTCGACAGCATCACCTCGGCATTCAATGCAAAAGAACAGGCTTACGACAAGATCATACGGGTTTGCTGTGGAACCGGATGCATCACGTCGGGTGCCAATAGAGTCCTTGAAGGCGTTCTGACCGCCGTTGAGCGGGAGGGCCTTTCTTCGAAAGTACTCGTCAAGAAGACCGGTTGCCACGGGCTTTGCGAGCGTGGTCCCATCGTTACACTCGGCAACGACGAGATCCTCTATCAGTCCGTTGGTAAGCGGGATGTAGCCGCCGACGTGGATCTTCTGCTCAAAACGGTCACGGAAGGGAAAGTGGCCGATAAGTTGCTTTTCAGGGACTCGGCCAGGAAGGAGAAGTACACGTCTTCTCTTGACATACCCTTCTACAAAGGACAAAAGCGGATTGTGCTGGCGATGAACGGCCTCATAAATCCTGAAGAGATAGACGACTACATCGCACACGGAGGCTATCGTGCGCCTTTCCGTGCCTTCCAGATGACTCCCGAGGAGATCATTGACTGGGTCACTAAGGGCGGCCTGCGCGGAAGGGGTGGCGGAGGTTTTCTCACGGGCAGAAAATGGAGTTCAGCGCGTGCAGCGAAAGGCGGCTTGAAATATGTTCTGGCCAACGGGGACGAGGGCGACCCGGGTGCGTTCATGGACAGGTCGCTCATGGAAGGAAACCCGCACGCAGTCATCGAGGGTATGGTCATCGGCGGCTATACCATCGGGGCGCAGCAGGGCTATATCTATGTGAGAGACGAATATCCTTTGGCCGTATCCAGGCTGACCAAAGCGATCGAGCAGGCAAGGGACTACAATATGCTGGGCCATGACGTTTTCGGGTCAGGCTTTGATTTCGATCTGGAGATTTACCGTGGTGGTGGGGCCTTCGTGTGCGGTGAATCAACGGCACTCATGTCTTCTCTTGAAGGTAAGTCGGGCGAACCGAGAGACAAGTACGTGCACACCGTGGAACATGGACTCTGGGACAAACCCACCAATCTCAATAACGTGGAAACGTGGGCCAACGTGCCCCACATTATAAATAACGGGTTGGACTGGTACACGTCGATTGGCACGAAGAAGAGTACGGGTACCAAGATATTTTCTCTTGTAGGTAAAGTCAACAACACCGGTCTCATTGAAGTCCCTATGGGCATTTCGTTACGGGAGATCATCTTCGGGCTGGGCGGAGGCATCAGGGGCAAGCGGCAGTTCAAGGCCGTGCAGACCGGCGGCCCGTCCGGTGGTTGCATACCCGAGCAGCACCTTGATATGCCGGTCGATTTCGACTCGCTGACGAGCATCGGCTCGATGATGGGCTCCGGCGGTATGATTGTCATGGACGAGCGAAACTGTATGGTCGACGTCGCCCGTTATTTTTTGAGATTTCTAACAGAGGAGTCTTGCGGAAAATGCGTCCCCTGTCGCGAGGGTACGCGTCGCATGCACGAAATCTTGGACCGGATATGTAAGGGTGCGGGCAAGATTGAGGACCTTATGCACCTCGAGGAGTTGGGCAAGGCACTGCAATGGGGCGCCATATGCGGTCTCGGACAATCGGCGCCAAACCCGGTGCTTTCGACCATACGTTACTTCAGCGATGAATACAAGGCGCACATTATCGAGGGCAGATGCCCCGCGGGGGTATGTAAGGAGATCACCACATTTACGATTATGGAGGAGAAGTGCACGGGCTGTATGCGCTGCGCGGCAGAGTGTCCCATGGGCGCAATAATCGGAGAAAAAAAGGAGCCCCAGAGGATCGACGACCTGCGCTGCATAACGTGTGGTATCTGTTACGACGTTTGTTCATTTGACGCAATAAAAATTGGCTGAAGAGGGGAGTGTCATATGGTTCAGCTCTCGATAAACGGGAAAAAAGTGACGGCAGAAGAAGGGGAGGCACTCCTCAAAGTTGCGCGAAGAGAAGGATTTGTCATACCCACACTCTGTTATCATGAGCTACTCGGATCGAGCGGGCGTTGCCGGCTCTGCGTGGTTGAGGTCAACGATGCCGGCAAAAAGCGGGTGGTAGCGTCGTGTCTCTACCCGGCGAAGGAAAACATAGAAGTTTTCACGGATTCGGATGAGGTGAGGTTGGTGCGGAGAACGGTGCTGGAACTGCTTCTCGCACGCAACCCGTCAGCCGAACTGATTCAGCACCTTGCGAAGCAGCACGGCGTCACCGAGGTGAGATATACGCCGGATCAGGACAAGGGCAAGTGCATTCTCTGCAACCTCTGCGTGAGATGCTGCAAGGACATTGTGGGAGTGTCGGCCCTCGGCATGAGCGGTAAAGGCCCGATGAAAAAGGTAGGCCCTCCGTTTGACGAGCCGTCCGAGACCTGTATCGGCTGCGGTGCGTGCGTCGTCATCTGCCCTACCGGGCACATTGCCATGGAAGAGGAAAAGGGCGTAAGGACGGTCTGGCAGAAGAAGTTCGAGCTCGCCGCATGCCCGAAATGTAAAAGATACCACCTTCCTCTGTTTCAACTCGAGTGGATCTCCAAGACCCGGAATATCCCAGTGGAAGAATTAATGGTCTGCGAGGACTGCAGATAGAGCCAGGCAAGAGATAAAGTCAGGTAAAGACTAGAGCAAAGGTAGAGGTAAAGACTAAACAAAGGTTAAGATAGAAACCAGGAGCAACACCTGGAGTTCTTCCTTAACCTTTTTTTGCACTTTCCTCAACCTTCTTTTGCCTTTGCCTGTCCTTAATCTCAACCTTTGTTCTTGTCTTTACCTCTGCCTATTGTTGTTTTTACCTGTCCTTGCTGTTACCTGTTCTAGGCCGCTGTCGCGATCTCGAAAACACCATGGACGTCTAAGATTAAACCCACGCGGCCATCACCCAAAATGGTCGCTCCGGACAATCCTTTCACGCTTTCGAGCGTCTCTCCCAGGTTCTTGATTACCACTTCCTGCTTGCCTATCAGATCATCGATCATGAGGCCTTTCTGTTGTCCATTACATTCTGCCACAACGATCAAGGCTTCCCAGGGGTTCTTCTTTTGCGGTACGACCCTAAAGAGGTTATGAAGCCTCACAATGGGCAGGAGGCTGTTTCTGACCCTTACCACTTCCTCCTTGTTGTGGATCTTTACGATGTCCTCCTGGGCCGGCCTCAGGGTCTCCTTTATGAATACCGCGGGAATGATATATTGTTCTTCGCCGACTCTGACCTGGATGCCGTCAACGATCGCAAGGGTTAAGGGAACGAGCATGACGAATCGGCACCCCGCCCCTTCCGTCGAGAAGATTTCCACCTTTCCCTTTAGCTTCTCAAAAGCCTGTTTGACTACGTCCATACCTACTCCCCGGCCCGAAACGTCGGTAACTTTCTCCGCGGTTGAGAATCCCGGTTCAAAGATCAGGTTATCGATCTGGTGTTCGCCGAGGCCATTATCGTTTGAGACCAAGCCTTTCTCTCTGGCTTTATGAAGGATTCTCGCTCGATCCAGCCCCTGGCCGTCATCTTCAATTTCGATCACTATATGGCCGCCTTTTTGATAAGCCCTTAGATCTACTCTCCCTGTTTCAGCTTTGCCGCGTTCTATCCTTTTCGCCGGAGCCTCAATGCCATGATCAACAGCGTTGCGCATCATGTGGACCAAGGGATCATATAGGGCATCGACCATGCCCCGGTCGATTTCTGTCTCTTCTCCGGAAAGCACGAGTTCAGCCTTTTTGCCTGATTTGCTACACAGATCCCGAACGACCCTGACCATTTTCTGAAAGGTCTGCCTGACCGGAATCATCCTGAGAGACATGGAGGTCTTTTGGAGCTCGGTCGTGATGCGTTTGAGCTGTGAGATATCCCTGCTCAGTTTCTGGTCATTGATGGTTGAAAAAACCGGGTTCTGTTGAACGAGGGATTGAGCAATTACCAGTTCTCCCACCATGTCTATCAGGTTATCCAGCTTCTGTGTATCGACCTTCACCGTGGCTCCGGAGCCGGTTGAGTCTCCTCTCCTCTGTTCCCGGAGAGCGTCAACGGCCTGTTTGGGGGTGGTAGACAGGTCTTCCCCGGAGACGGCTACCTTCGTACTCACTATTCCTTCCAAGGGTTGTTTCCCGGCTATTGGTTCGTCCAAGCTTATCCCTTCCAGCAAACGTTTAATCTTCGCCAAATGTGATTCAATGTCGAATCGGGAGGGGTCGGGACGACCCGGGCCTTTCAGATCAGAGATCATGTTCTTGAGTAGATCTACCGCTTCCAGGATGAAGTCAATCGTCTCGTTCGTGATCGCCAGCCTGTCATTCCGTGCCTCATCTAACAGGGTTTCCACCGCGTGAGAGAACTTATTAATTTTTTGGAGGTTAAGAAATCCCGAAACCCCCTTGATGGTATGAAAGGCCCTGAAGACGGTATTGATATGTTCCTTGTCATGGGGGGATTGTTCCAGGCTGATGATGCTCAGTTCGATTGCCTCGAGGTGTTCCATAGCCTCGGAGATGAAATCAGTATAGACCTGTCCATCCTCGGTCAGATTGAATGTTTCTCTTGAGGAGGACTCAGTTGCGGGGGCGGCCTCAAACCCTGCAGGCTTCCCAATGCCCTCAAGAGATTCCATCTCTTTCCAGAAGGAGTCCCTGTCGGCGGGAGACTGAGATTCGTTCGGCTCGGAGAGGTACTTTTGGAGCAACTCTATTCCCCTCCCCAGCAGGTCAAATCCTTTTTGAACATCCTTGAGCTCATTGAGGATTGCTTTCTCAACCAACTTTTTGAGGGCTCCACTCACGGCTACAATAGGCCCGAAGTCGGACTCCAGGCTGATCTTCTCAATGGATTCGAAGTCTCGGAGTAAGGACCCCAGAGCCATCAGATCGTCAGGCTCAATCATCACCATCTGAAGAGCTAACTGGTCGACCGCCTCAGCAAGCTTTGTAGCGTTATCATCCATTTTGCCTCCTATACCCGCATCAGGGCTATGCCGGAACAACTTCCGCCCGGCCCTATTTACCATCAAAAATCTTTCTTATCTTCTCTTCCAAGGTCGCGGGTGTAAACGGTTTAATAACATAGTTGTTCACCCGATTCTTGACTGCTTCAAGGACCTGTTCGCTTTTGCCTTCAGCGGTAACCATCAGAAAGGGCAGATCTTTCCATGCTTCGGAGGCCCGAACCGTTTTTAGAAGTTCAATGCCTGTCATCTCGGGCATATTCCAGTCCGAAACGATGAAATCAACCTTCTCCTCCTTGAGGACTTCCAAGGCGCTCACACCATTATCCGCCTCGACGATATTTGTGAATCCCAGTTCCTTTAGCACGCCTTTGACGATCCGCCTCATTGTCTGAAAGTCATCGACTACGAGAATTTTCATGTTTGCATCAGGCATCTTCTCCCTCCTTGCGTTTGCTTCTATGCTTACCCGGACAATGAATTTGCCATAGTAATAATCTCGCGGGAAATAAGCTCAAGAGGAACAATCCGGTCCGCAGCGCCTAGTTTGATAGCTTCTTTCGGCATACCGAACACAACGCAACTCTGTTCATCCTGGGCGATGGTTTTCGCTCCGGCTTCTTTCATTTGAAGCAATCCCTTTGCCCCATCCGCGCCCATCCCGGTTAACAGGACTCCGAGCGCATTTGAGCCGGCATACTGGGCGACCGAATTAAAAAGCACGTCAACAGCCGGCCTCTGGTGGTGCACGCGGGGCCCATCTTTAACGGCGACGTAATACCTGGCACCGCTTCGCTTGAGGAGCATGTGGAAATTGCCGGGAGCAACCAAAGCCTGCCCCTGCAAGACGGAATCTCCGTCCTTCGCTTCCCGAACCTCGATCTGGCACAATTGATTCAGCCGTTTAGCAAAGGCTGCGGTGAAATGAGGTGGCATATGTTGAACGATCACTATGCCCGGGCTATCCGAAGGCATACCCGTTAAGACCTCTTTAAGTGCTTCCGTCCCACCGGTGGACGCGCCCATCGCTATCAGCTTCTGGGTAGTCTGGCTCAGGGCTGGTGAAACTCGAGGCAGGGGAGGGCGGGGAGAACCGGTTCTCGCCACAATGCGAGTCAAGTTCGTACGAGCGGCGGCCCGAATTTTGTCCTTGAGCTGAAAAGCCATATCGCCGACAGAGTAGGCATCGCCAGGTTTGCAGAGTACCTCCACGGCGCCATTTTCCAGTGCCTCCATGGCAAGGCTGCTTGCCTTGGGAGTAAGTGAACTCACAATTATTACGGGCAGCGGATAGTAATGCATCAGTTTCTTGAGAAAGGTCAGCCCATCCATGCGAGGCATTTCCAGGTCGAGCGTGATCACATCGGGTTTCAGCTGGACGATCTTATCCCGGGCCACGAACGGATCAGGGGCCGTGCCTACCACCTCGATGTCACTTTCTCTGGACAGCTCTTCGCTTATGATCTTTCGCACAATGGCCGAGTCATCCACGACCAGCACTCTTATCTTAGGTTCCGCCATAGCCCTTTCCGCCTCTATCCGATTCACTATCGGATACCGAGTCATGTTACGTTCAATAATTCTTTCACCTGCCCGAATTGATCTTCAAGTTGGATCATGAATCGCTCGATGTCCTCTTCGTTTAGACGGTAATGATTCAGGATCTCTTCGGGAGAGTGGTAAAAGAGCCCGTCCGATCCTCCGCCAATACCGCTAAGCATGGCTACCACGTCACACAAATGTGTTAGTCGAACGGTCTCGTCCGGGTCTGAAGTTGAAAAAGGTGCATGATGGTAGCGCACCGACGATACGATCACCTTCGGAAATTTCCATTCCTCAGTGATCCTTCCCCCCAGTTCAGCATGATCAATGCCCAAAACTTCTTTTTCCGCATCGCTGAAGGAGACTGACTTCTCCTGAACCAATTTCTTTATCTCCTCAAAATAATCCTTAACAAACTCGCTCAGAACCACTTTCCCTATGTCATGCAGTAAGGCTGCCGTAAATAGCACGGGTGATGGCTGTCGGCCCAATCGTTTGGTGATGATCCCGGACAAAAGGGAAGAAGCCACGGAGTGGCGCCAAAGTTCCCCACGTTGAAGATCATAGCCCGTAGAGGGTCCGGAAAAGAGGTGAGAAGACTGCCGGCTCAGGATGATCTCGAATAACTGATTGAATCCGATGAGGACCAACGCCTCCCTCAGGGAATTGACCTTTCGCTGAAGACTGAAATAGGCCGAATTGCAGAGTCTCAGGACATCCGCGGTAATCGATTGATCAAATTGAATCACATCGACCACATCCTGGGCGGAGGAGTTGGGGTTCGCAACCAACTGGAGGGCCCGTTGGACCACCACCGGAAAAGGTGGCAGTTGGGCTACCTTTCGAAGGATTTTATCGACCAGGCTCATAGCTCCCTTACCTCATCTCCGGAACTCTTAACGAGTACCTTTCCCGACGACACCTCAAGAGTAACGGTCCGGTTACCGCTGCCGCCGACATCCTCTGCTCTGATCAAAACACCATTGGTCCGGAAAATTCTCCGAAGGGCCATATAATTTTTCTTCCCTATATTGAAGAAGCCGGATCCGTCCATAATCTGCGATCCACCCATAACTCTAACTTCCAGCCTTTCTTTTTCCGCCCCTAATTTGTAGGCTTCTTTGAAGAGAGAAGGAATCCCCGTATCGGCAAACATCCACGGATTTTTCTGGGCCTTCTGCGGGTCGATCTTTGAATCGGGCAGCATGAAATGGAGAAGTCCTCCTACTCCGGCAAAAGGATCGTAGATTACCACTCCGATACAAGACCCCAGAGAATACGTGATCAACGTATCTTCCGCATTCTTGGTGACCTTCATGTCTGCTATGCTGACAATGATCTTCATCTCTATTCTACGTGGAGATCCGTGACCATTCTCTCATTCTCGGGTGGATGGCACATGGCGCTATTTCCTGTAAACCGCCGGACTTACGTACTTGAACGAATTTTTGATCCCGGTGAGGCTTTCTGAGTGCCCGATCAGAAAAGCGCCATCTTTGTCCAGACATTCGTAAAAGCGGTTCACCAGATGTTTTCGAGTTTTACTGTCGAAGTAAATCATCACGTTTCTGCAGAAAATGCAGTCAAAGGGTTCGTTAAAGGTGAAGCTGGTCATTAGGTTTAGACGCTTAAACTGGATATGCCGTTTCAGCGAATCTTTCACCCTGACGAAATCCTTCCAATTACCGTCTCCTCTCAAGAAATATTTTTTGAGTAGGTCACGCGGTATGGACTGGACTCGGTCCTTACGAAACACTCCTGACCCCGCAGCCCCTAGCACTTTGGTTGAGATGTCAGTCGCCAAGATTCTTACGTCCCAGGCCGATAGATTTTTGATGGCTTCAAGCAGTGTAATGGCAATGGAGTAAGGTTCTTCTCCTGACGAACAACCTGCGCTCCAGAAACGAAGTTTCTTCTCGCGGTCACGTTTCGTTTCCATGAGCTCAGGCATTAATTCTGATCGAAGGAAATCGAAATGCTGCTCCTCTCTGAAGAAGGAAGTAAAATTCGTGGATATGGAATCTAACAGCTGAACCAATTCCTTCCCCGACGTGTCATTAATCACATGGTCATAGTAATGGCGAAATGATCCGAATTGACCCTCGCGTATCCTTTTTCCCAGCCGTGACTTGACCAGTGCTTCCTTGCCCTCACTGAGGCAGATTCCCGCCTGGTCGTAAATCAGATGACTGATCTTCTGGAAATCGGCATCCGTCAATTCAGCCTGATCAAATATCGAAGAATTCGGCTCCTCGTTGCAAATCCTCTTGGGCCTCATTTAAAGCATACCTCCACCGTGAAGCCTCCTGCATCGGTGTTAAAAGGAATTGAAAGGATAGGGCCTTTGGTCACGTGCCTGACCTCATGGTTATGCCCTGAAATGATGGAGGGAATAGCGCCTTGAAAATGGTGGCCAAGCTTTTCAAGAGCGCTCCTTGAGGCTCCTGAAATCATATTGGTCAGTTCGCCCACGGCATCTTTGACTTCCTCGTCAATCTTGGTCTTCTTCTCCCCGAACATCTGGCTGATGATATAAAGAATACAGCCTTGAGTGAAGGTTAAGCATAAAGAACCTTCTGCCTCGCCCGTGATACCGACGATCGCCGAAACATCACCGACGACAGATGCCTCCTTTTTGAGGTATGGTGTCCCGGGAACGGGCTGGACAGACGCCATGGTCGTCAACACAGTAATCGTAGACTCCAAGAATGGATTGATAAACTCTGCCTTCATGTCCATAAAAGCCCTCTCTTAAGCAATACCAGCAGTGGCAGACGTTAGACATCAGATAAGACACCTGAGTCTGAGGTCTATGGTCTGATGTCAGAATTCTTTAAAATCCTCTTCCTCCATGGGAATCAGCTGCTCCGGCTTCAGCTCCTTCTGCTTATGGTACGCACCTGTCCGCAATCCTGTACCCTTTGTTTTTTTGGCCAGTGCTACAAGGGTCTTTCGAACAGCGCCGTCAGGTTGACGACTCACGGTTGACAGAGTGTCTTCATCCTTTCCGGTAAGACCTTGTTTCGGTGAACCCACGCTGTTGCCCCTTCCGCCCACCAAGACTACGAGCTGATTGATAAACTCTTTCATTAGCTGCGCCTGCGCATTCATCTGCTCGGAGGCAGAGGCTGACTCTTCCGCACTGGCCGCATTCTGCTGCACCACCTTGTCCATCTCCGAAACCGCGTTGTTAATCTGCTCTATACCCTGGGCCTGTTCCTGAGAAGCTGCCGTGATCTCGTCGACCAACTTACCCACTCTCTTCGCTCCTCCTGCCACATTGGCAAAGGCCTCGTTTGCCTTCGCTACCGTATCTGAGCCGTTCTTGATCTTCTTTACCGTGCCCTCGATCAGCTTGGACGTGCTCTTGGCAGCCTCCGCTGCCCGCATCGCCAGGTTCCGTACTTCATCGGCTACCACCGCAAATCCTGCCCCTGCATCTCCGGCACGAGCCGCTTCCACTGCCGCGTTTAACGCGAGAAGATTTGTCTGGAAGGCTATCTCATCGATTGTCTTGATGATCTTGGCCGTCTCTTCGCTGGCGGCGGAAATCTCCTGCATCGACTGAGTCAGTTCTGTCATCGACCGATTGGTGCCATCCACGACCTTGCTCGTCTCCGTCATGAGGATGTTGGCCTGACTGGCATTGTCCGCATTCTGCCGGGTCATGGAGGTCATCTCCTCAATGGAGGCCGAAGTCTCCTCCAATCCTGCCGCCTGCTCAGAGGCGCCTTCGGCCAGAGATTGGCTGGCTGAGGAAACCTGCGAAGCGGCTGCGGCAACCTGGTCAGCGCCATCGGCCATACCCTCAATGATGCGATTGATAGGCCGGGAAATGGAAAAGGAGAGGAAAATCCCAAGAGCTAAAGCAAGGAGGGTGCCGACCCCCATACCAATCAACGATATGATTTTGGCACTATGAGTCTGGATTTGGGTTGCATTCTTTGCCTCCGCGACATGGTTTTCTACTTTCGGGATGATCTCGCCAAAGATGGTTTGAACATCCTTCAGGCTGCTGCTTGTTACGGTTCCGTAATAGGTTATTGCCTCCTTACGATATTCCTTTCCCCTTTTAAGTAGCCTTTCCAATTCTTTTGCCGAATCGTGCAACTTCTTATGGGGCTCTTCTATCTTTCTCAAGAGATCACTTATCCCCGGAATTTCAGCTTCAACTTTCTTTCGATCCTCGCCGTAATACCACTTGCCGAACGCGCAATTGTGGTCATCTGTCTCCACGCCCAGTTCTGTCATATTTTCGTTTCTTTGAAATTCCCCCACCTTTCTCGCCCAAACAAAGTGGTCAACCTCCCTCTGGACTAACTGCTTGGCAATGCTCTCCGCGCGATTCATTCTTTCGCCACTTTTCATTGCAGTGGAAATTCCGTTCCAGCCAACAAGTCCCACCACCAAAACAACGGCAGCTACGATTAAGAATCCCCCTATCAACTTTGTAGTCAGCTTCATGTTTCTCATGCCGTGCTACCTCCCCTTTCCCCGTGATGATTATCTCGTCTAGTGATGGGTCCACTATGCTGCTCTGTCAAGACCAGGAATCCCTTGATCGCCCAGTACTTTGTCGATATCGAGCAGAATCTTTACCCCTCCATTCATCTTGGCCATGCCGAGGATATAATCCGTTGCCAG
>JADGQN010000335.1 GCA_017881765.1 Syntrophobacterales bacterium
CCGGACCATGCTCCCCGAAGAAAAGTTCAACCTTGCTCCTGTAATAATATTGTTCCACGGAAGGCACGATGGGCTCCACGTTGACGTGCTCAAGCGGGATATTCCCGATCCTGCGCAAGGTTTGCAACAGGTAATTCTGCTTCAGTTCCAACTGCTTTTCATAAAGCAGGTTCTGAAAAGCACAGCCCCCGCATACCCCCGTATGAGGGCATACGGGAGCGACCCTGAATGGAGATTCCTTCTCAATGGCTAAGATCTGGGCAAAGCCGAAGCGCTTCTCTTCCCTGGCCATCTTCACCCGCACCACGTCTCCGGGAAGCGCGCCCGGAACAAAGCAGACAAAGTCGCCACTCCGCGCAACACCGAAACCTTGCGGAAAGGCTATGTCCAGGATCTCGACTGAAAGCTCACCTGACTTCGTACTATCTGCCATAGATGCCCCATGCTTTTTGGTACTCTACCCAGAGGTCTTCTCTCTTCGCGATCCTGAGCGCCTCACGAATGAGATTACGGTTCTTCGGATCACGCCACTGCATCAGGGCCCTGTGCATCCTTCTCTCGCGGACGTCGCGCGGAACGTACACCTCCTGCCCCGTAAAGGGGTCCTTGCCCGTACAGAACATGCAGCCGGACGCGGTGAGAGGGAGCGGCGTGAAGTCCTGGACCTGTTCCGGGCTGATGCCGCGCCTCATCAGGTAGAGCGAGAGATCCAGCGCGTCTTCGAGGGACGAGCCCGGGTGGGCACTCATGAAATAGTTGACAAGGTACTGACTCTTTTTCAGCCGGCGGTTCGTCTCCTTGAACTTCCTCACAAACGTTTCATAGCCAGCAACACCTGGCTTATTCATCAGGCTGAGTACGCCGGCCTGCGTATGCTCCGGAGCCACCTTCAGCTGGCCGCTCACATGATGCGCACACAGTTGATCGAGGAATGCGGCCTCCTCTCCATCTTTCAACAAGAGATCGTAACGCAGCCCGCTCTCGATAAAGAGATGTTTCACTCCGGGCAGGTCGAGTATGCTCCGGTAGAGCCGCATACTCTCGTTATATCCCAATGCAAGCTCCCCGCATTTCTGCGGCATCAAACACTGTTTCTGCCGACACGCTCCTTGCCTGGCCCAGCGGCTGCAGCGTGCCATGAACAGGTTTGCGGTCGGTCCGCCCACATCAGTGATCGTCCCTTTGAAGTCGGCCCTCTCAGAGAGCAGTCTCGCCTCCCTTAAGATGGAAGCGGGGCTCCGTGACTGGATAATCCTGCCCTGATGCATCCCGAGCGAACAGAAGGCACATGCGCCGCAACAGCCGCGGTGCGACGTAATAGAAAACCTTACGGTTTCGAAACCGGGAACACCTCCTGCTTTCATGTATCGCGGGTGCCACGCACGCTCAAAGGGCATCTCGTAGATTTCATCCAGGCGGCCCGGCGGAAGCGGTAGAGCCGGAGGAAACTGAACGACAAAGCGGGTATCATGCCTTTGGAGAATGACGCTCCCCTGCACCGGGTCCTGCTGCTCCGAGAGCATGGAGAAGGCACGGTTGAATTGCTCCTTGTCCCGCGAGACCTCCTCATAAGAAGGGATCTCAGTGACCTTATAAGTAGGATTCATCTCTCGTGTTACGAGGGCCGTGCCCCGGATATTGGCAAGGTCCTCACCCGCCTGCAGCCGGCGCGCGGTCTCCACCACCTGTTGCTCACCCATTCCGAAGACTAAAAGGTCAGCCCTCGAATCAACGAGAATGGAGCGCCTTACGCTGTTTTCCCACCAGTCATAGTGAGCAAACCGCCGCAAACTTGCCTCGATCCCTCCCAGAACGATATGCGCATCCTTGAAAGCCTCCCGAATCCGGTTGGCGTAGACGGTGGTCGCCCTGTCAGGACGAAGTCCTGCCTTGCCGCCCGGTGAATAATCGTCTGCGTTGCGCCGTCTCTTATTGGCCGTGTAATTGGCAACCATGGAGTCGAGGTTCCCGGAGGTAACGCCAAAAAAGAGACGCGGCGTGCCAAGCTGTTTGAAATCATCGGTGGAGCGCCAATCAGGTTGAGCGATGACGCCGACCCTGAAGCCCGCGGCTTCGAGTCTCCTTCCGATGACCGCTGCGCCGTAAGACGGATGATCCACGTACGCATCTCCTGTCACCAGGATCACATCGATATAATCCCAGCCGCGGGCGGTCATATCCTCTTTAGAAACGGGAAGAAAGGCCATAAGAGAGAGTGCCTGGTGTTCAGTGATCAGTGTTATGTGTTAAGTGTTAAATGAAAACATCAGCTGGCATATTGTAGCAGATATGGTGAGGGATCGGCAACGCGCCTCGCAAGGGGGAGATGGATTACAGAAGGAGTTCGCGCAATGCCTTCTGGATCGTCTCCAGATCTTCATCTGTGCTGAGCCGGAAGACCCTGAAGAAGGGAAGTTCCGCGGGCTCTTCCTTATTCGCAAGCTGCTTCTCCAGAATGGCAGGGTGGCCGTCAGAGACACCCGCCCGCTCCGCGGTTCTGTGCTCCACCCTTTTTTTCAGCACGGGCTCCGGGGCAAAACAGTTGATGAAGAACGGATTCAAACCGGCTCCACAGCAGGCGCCGAAAAAGGCGAGTCTTTGCTCCTCCTTCAGGTACGCCGCGTCAACAATAACCCTTTTCCCCGAACGGGCTTCGTCGACAGCGCGTTGCGCAAGCAAATGGTAGGTCTTTCGTGTGATCTCTTCCGCATATATCCCTGTGCCATAGTCGACGTACGCATGCTGGTCCGGATTCAGCCCAAGCAACTCCTTCCGTACCACATCCGAGCGGAGGATCAGGGCATCGGGAAGAAGTCCGGTAGCTATGGCTGACTTTCCGGACCCGGAGGTACCCATGAAGACAATGGGATTGAAGTTCGCACCCTCGTTCTTCACGTAGTGATCGGCCAGCGCATAATACTCCCTCGCCCTGCGGATAGCCTCTCCTTGTTCGCTTTCATCCGTTAAGCTCCTGGCCGTAAGCCCCTCGATCTTGCCCCGCACCACGGCCCGATAAACCTTATAGAAGCGGAGGAGCTGGCTGACCAGGGCATGGCGCTGCACCGAAAAGTATGCTCTAAAAAGGGCCCGTGAAAGATCAAACCTCCCCTTGAATTCAAGATCCATCAAGAGAAAGGCGATGTCTTCGAGGATATCGCTGATCAAGAATCGTTTGTTAAACTCAATGCAGTCGAAGATGATCGGAGGACGCGTCAGGCATATGTGCTGAGAGTGCAGGTCGCCATGTCCTTCACGAACAAAGTCGTCTTTCTTGCGCTTCGCAAAAAGGCTTTTCCACTGTCTGATGAATCCTCTCGTGTAATCGATAAGGTCGTCGTACAACCTCTGATCCAGCGTCAGGCCAACAAAGGGTCTGATCTCTTCATAATTTTCCTCAGTGGTAGCGATGACCGATCCCAGACCTCCGTAAAGCCCGCTGCGATTTACCGGGACCTCGGCGTGAAAACGCGCAAGCCTCAATCCCACCGGCTCAAGCTCTCCATAAAGCAGCTGTCCCTCTCCTATAAGGTGGTGAAGCAGCCTCTCCTCAGGCACCCTTCTCATCTTCACCGCGTATTCAGCTATCTCCGGGTCCGCCCCTTTCAAAAAAGAATAGGCGTTCCCCTCGCTGTATATGGCGCTCACACCAAGGTAAAAATCGGCCGCGAGCCGAGAGTTAAGTCTCACCTCCTCACGACAGAATAGGTGTCTTCTTTCGAGAGTAGTAAAATCAAGAAAGCCGAGATTCACCGGCTTCTTGATCTTGTATACATGGCTGTCCCCGACGAACACATGCGAGATGTGGGTCTCGTGGTGCGTAATGGTACGTGGTTTTTCCGGATAGCTGTCAGGATTCAGAAGGAATTCGATGAGCCTCGGGTCGACTTCCATGTATCCTCCCTCACGTGAGCCGGGTATCCGCTTGCGAATGGCGCCAGCCGTGTGAACGGCGGCTAAAACACTATACAACAAAGCTGCGCCTTACACCACGAAAAACGCAGGACATCAAGGCCTCAGTTTCAGGACTGCTGTTCAATTGGTCTTATTGGTCGGATTTGTTGCACCGCATCTTAGTCGTATGTCGGTGCATTTGCTTCAGTGCCGCCACTGCTTACCGCCCACTGCGTACTGCTCACTGCATAGGCTCACGGTCCTCGTATTGACGCTCGCCCTTCAAACATGGTATTTTTGAGCCATGTTTCGGACAAGAGTTTACTACCAGGACACTGACGCCGGCGGTGTTGTTTATTTCGCGAACTACCTCAAGCTCTTCGAAAAATCATGGTTCGAGTACCTTTCGTCCATAGGCATACTGCTCCCGACGTGGGAAGAAGAAGGCACGTTCCTCCTCGTAAAAAAGGTACTGCTCGATCTCTTGGACAAAGCTCGATATGGAGATGAACTCGAAGCGCACACCTCAGTCTCAGACGTGAAAAATGCCCAATTCACGTTCAACCACACGATTCTAAAAGACGGCAAAACGATCACGCGAGGTCAAACATTGATGGTCTGCGTTGACGCAACGGGGAAACCCAAGCGGATACCGGACGACTTCAAACAAAGGCTCCTTTCATGTCAAAAACATTCAACGATGAAGAAATAAGAGAAGCGATGCTCCGAGCCCACAGGGAGAGCTACGAACTCTGGTGGCGCCTGCTTAATTCGACGCGTGACAAAGAACAGGTAAAATCCTTATACCGGTACCGGGAAGGATTTGATCACGCCCTCATCAATCTCGCCAGGAAACTCGGTGTGGAACTTGCCGGTTCCGGAACGAAAGAGAAACAAGAGAAGCCCAAACCAACAGGAGAGGAGCCGGCCATCCCGGATGGTCAACCCCCTGTCTGTTCACAATGCAACGAGCTCCTCTTTAAGGTTGGCAAAAAGGTATGGAACTGTCCGCACTGCAAGATGAACTACCTGCTCGGCGAAGAATAATACCAATTCGCCTTCAAGCGCATATCTTCCAGTAAACTACTGTCCTTGCAAAGACGGCTGCATTCGCACGTAGTGACTCGGCGCAATTCGGAGTCTAGAAACGCATGCAGGAACTGGATTCCGGCTCTCGCCGGAATGACGGTAGGTCAGGCTTGCAATAGGAACGATTTGGATTCGTGCCGGAGACCGAGGCGCTCAAGCCCTGACGAACGGAGGCGTACTGTAGTACGTCGGAGTGAGACGGGGCGCCGGCAACGAAGGTATACGCGCGAAGGCGAATCGTTCCTATTTGCCGCGCAAGGTATCCCAGCTCTTTAAGATCTGCACCGCCATGTAAAGCTGAAAATCCTCATCCTCCAGGTTCTTCTTGTCCGCGCCGGGCTGCGCAGCGGGTGCAGCGGGAGCTACGGCCGGGCTTGGGGCGACCTGGTTACTCGGCTTCTTCTGGCTATCGCCCTCAAGATGCTTTTCCAGGTCCCTCTCCTTAATGGGCGCTATAACCCTGTCGCGTTTCCTCGCCATGTCGCTCTCAATGAC
>JADGQN010000336.1 GCA_017881765.1 Syntrophobacterales bacterium
CTGCAGTGTCCTGAAGTGGATTTTGTCTGTCGCGGGGATGGCGAGCAGTTGCTCCTCGACCTACTCGAACGGTTCGAGGACCCAGCTGGCGTCGCTGGGTTGACCTGGGCCAAGGACGGTCAGGTCGTGCAGAACTTCGGCCGGCCGATGGAACGCCATCTCGATCAGTGGCCCTTCCCCGATCGCGAAAGCCTCCCGCTCGACTTTGTGGAGTCCATGCCGCTCGACGTGCCCGCGGTGCTCTCGATGGAGCGGTTCACGACGATGCAAACCTCCCGAGGCTGCCCGTGGCCCTGCGTGTTCTGCGACATTCCGATCTTCAACGAAGGCAAGTGGCGCGCGCGGAGTGCCCAGCACGTGGTGAGCGAACTCAAGTACCTCGAAGAATGCGGTTACGGGTCCGTCTATTTCGTCGACGACCATTTTCTGCTGCAACCCAAGCGGATCGAGGCGATTTGCCAAGGCGTCATGGACGCCAAGCTCGCGATCCAATGGGGCATCGAAGGACGCGTGGACTCGGTCGCGCAGCATTTGTTTCCGGCCATGGCCAGGGCCCATTGCCGGACGGTCATGTTCGGGATTGAAAGCGGGAGTCAGAAGATTCTCGATCGTCTCAAGAAAGAACAGACGTTGGAGCAAGTGGCCACCGCCGTCAAGAACGCCAAGCGGCCGGTAGTGATAGGCGAAAGGATCACGGACCCTTCCCCCGACCTGAGTGTCGGGGTATTCGGCAGCACCGATTTTGCCATGACCCAGCCGATCTATATGTTCGGAAAGCTCTCCAACAGAAGAGAGGCAGCGGCCCGGGGCCTTGTAGCCCGGGAGTTGAAGCAGGGGCAAAAGGAGAATGAGGTAGCACTGCGCGTGAAAGAGCTTTACTACGCGCTGGTTCTGGCGCGGGCAGGGGTCGAGGCAGCCACTGAAGCCCTCGCCTATTTTGACGATGCGAGAGCGCGGATGAAGCGCCTGCTGGACGCGGGCTCTCCCAATGTGCTGGAAAGCGATCTCTACAGGATCGATGCTTACGCAGCCAATACTCTGCGCTCCCGGGCTGAGGCCCAAAGAGGCGCGAACATCGCTTACTTTGCCCTGAAATCGTTGATACAACTGCCGCCCGGTGAGGAGTTCGAACCTGCCGAGAAGATGCTTTCAGTACAAGAAGAGCGATTGGGCCAGCTTGACGCTTACATTGGAAAGGCACTGGCTGACAGGCCTGAGCTGAAGCAACTCGAACAGGCGATAGCAGCACAGCAATCTATTTTTCAGGCAGCCCGGAGTGACCGATACCCTTCTTTCTTTGCAGCGCTGGCCGGCTCCGTTGCCGGGGCCCCGGGCCGCGAGACGTTCCACAATGCTTATTTTCCGGATCAGTTCAACCACGCTTATGTCGGCGTGGTTGGCGGTCTGAACTGGCACTTCGATTTCGGTATAGCCAAAGCAAAGATTGAAAAGGAGAAAGCGGAATATGAAAGGCTTCTTCACGCCAAAGGCGCGGGAAGGCTCAATATTCCCATAGAGGTAGTGAAATATTACGAAGAGGCAAAAGAATGGAGGGTGGCCGGCGAAGCCTACGGGACCGCCGCGACTGCGTCGAGAAAATGGATTGTGGCTGCTCTTTCGAATTTTGATATGGGCATAGGTACTGCCGATGATATGTTGCGGGGAATGGAAAAGTACGGTGAAAACCGTGGCAAATATCTGGAGGCTGTTTTCGGCTATAATATGGCCCTGGCGCAGCTCGAATACGCCACCGGAATAAGGAGCTGGTAAGAACCAGAGGGAAGACCGTCATGCTGCGCATGACTAGGAAGACCGCGCTTCGCGCTCGGACAAGGGAAGAAATAAACTAGAGAAACTAGACAGACTAAATAGACTAGATAGACGAGATAGACTAAACAGACCAGTTAGACCGGTGGGCAGGAATCTGTAAATGAGCATAGTCCAGCGTCTGCTGAAGAAAATTCTGAACGCTCAAATCGCGCATCCGTGGCTCTTCCTTGCCGTCGCAATGGGGCTGGCCGGGCTCTCGATTCTCTACACGGTGATGAACCTTCAGTTCTGGACGAGTCAAAGAGCCCTCATCTCCCAGGAGAATCGCCTCGTCCAATTGGCCGAAAAGGCCGATCAGTTCTCAGATTTTGATACCTTTGTGGTCGCAATCGAGAATAGGGATAAGCAACGGTCACTGCAATTCCTCCGTGCGCTCGTACCGCGGCTCGAAGCGGATGGCCAGCACTTCCTTGAAGTCTTTTCACGTGTAGACCCGGAGCAGTTCAAGCCCTGGGCCCTTCTTTATCCGACAGAAAAGGATCTCCTTTCGCTGCGCGACAACCTCCGGGAACACGGTGCCTTCATACGCAATTTTTCCCGATCACCAAGCCTTTTCATGTTCTTTGATCAGCTCAATAACGAAATGGCAGAGCGGATGGTCGGTGAGCTGTTCACAGGTTTCCTCGACAATGAGAAGGCGCAAGACGGGAAGCCCATGGACCTTCAGTTTCTCATCAAAGTGCTGCATGAAATGAAAGGGGAGCTGCGCGGACAGACATCTTTCACTTCTCCGTGGCGCTCATTTTTTGCGAACGGCGATGCGGATGACGAGTCAGAGGAGGGTTATTTCCGGACGGAGAACAAGCAATACCTCCTACTCTTCGTCACTCCGGGCCAGGCATCAGGAGGGTTCTCCAGATGGCAAGCCTCCTTGGTCAGGCTCAGAAAGACTATAGCCGACGTAAGGGCCGATTTTCCCGGGATCAATGTGGGTGTGACGGGTCAGAAGGCCCTCGGCGAGGATGAAATGGGTGCGGCCCTGCACGATATGAGCCTCGCGACGCTCCTCTCTCTTGGCGGTCTGGCAGTGCTTCTCATCTTGTTCTGGCGCGGAATTCGCCGGCCCCTCATAGAGATGGTGGCCCTTGTGACGGCGCTCTGTCTGACCTTCGGCTTCACCACGCTCTTCATCGGCCATCTGAACCTCCTTTCGGTGGTCTTCGCCCCCATGCTCCTCGGCCTGGGGATTGATTACGGGGTGCACTGGTTTGCCCGTTACAGAGAGGAGCAGCGGCGCAGCAACGCATCAAAGGAAGAAGCTTTACGGACAACAATGATCAGGCTTGGCCCCGGAATTTTACTCGCGGGACTTACCGCCGCCCTTTCCTTCCTCCCCCTGGCGCTCACCGGTTTCAAGGGGTTGGAAGAGCTGGGGCTGATCTGCGCGATCGGCCTGGTCATGGCCACGGCGGCATCGCTCTGTCTCCTGCCTGCGCTCCTCGTGCTGTTCGATAAGGATGACCTGCCAGACCCGGCCCGCTGCTATCAACCGGTGAAACCGTTTCTGAAACTTACGCGGACCGGCGCCGTGATCCTCGTCTCCGTCGCCGCGGTTGCGGCCATTCTCTCGCTCTGGGAAGGGCGGAAAGTTGAGTTCGATTTAAACACGTTGCGGCTCCAATCGAAGAGGGCCGAGTCAGTGACCTGGGAGAGGAAACTCGTGGAAGGCTCTCACCGATCCAGCATGTATGGTATTATCCTGGCCCGTTCGCTGGAGGAGGTCGAAAGGAAAACAAAGGCCCTTAAGGCGCTGCCCACCGTCTCGGAGGTGCAGAGTGCAATGGGCCTGCTGCCTTCGGATCAGGAGCAGAAGATAGCCATCCTACGGCAGATCAAGCCCTTGTTGGCCGGGATCGGGCCGCTGCGAAGGGCGCAGCAACCCGTTGACGTGGAGCGGCTGGACCGGCTCCTCGGCAGGATCCGCTTCAAGATGCTCGATTCAAGCGGGTCTCAGTGGGGTGTGAGCAGGCCGCTCCAGACACAGATGCAAGAGGTGAGGGGGCTGATCGATGAGATCAGGCAGTCGCTTCGTAACACGGACCGCGTGGGATTGCAGCGTGAACTCAAAACCTTCGAGAATGATCTGATCAAAGATCTGAACGCAAAGATCGACCTTCTCGTCAAGGGCGTGGAAGCCGGACCTATGCGAATAGAAGACCTGCCCAAGCAGCTCCGGGAACGATATGTGGGTCGGGACCATCTTTATCTCATACGGATCTTTCCCACCCAGAACATATGGGAGCCTGATCTCCTCAAAACCTTTGTTCGCGATCTCAGGTCCGTGGACCCGGATGCCGTAGGAGATCCCGTTACCCTCAGCACCTTTACCGAGGCCTTCCGCGATGCCTGCATCAAGGCTGCGTTGTATGCAGTTGTCTTTATCCTTGCTCTTCTAATCCTCACGTTCAGGAGTCTGGTCTCGACCGTCCTGGCTCTCGCACCGCTGGTGGTGGGTACCGCCTGGACGTTCGGTCTGATGTATCTCTTCGACATAAACCTGAACCTGGCAAATAGTATTTACCTCCCGCTCATCCTGGGAGCGGGCGTTGAATATGGCATCATCGTCGTCCAACGTTGGCGGCAAAGGAGCAGCGACGGGTCTGAAGGCTCGTGCCCGTCGAGCACCGGCATAGGGGTTGTCCTCGCCGGTCTCACTACGACGGTTGGCTTTGGAAGCCTCACCATATCCGAACATCAAGGCGTCCACAGTCTGGGGCTGCTTACGACTATCGGCAGCCTGAGTGTGCTCGCGGCTGCGGTCCTTTTTCTGCCCGCGCTTTTGCAGCTCATGCCGGATCGACGATTTCGAAAAAATGGGACGTGGACCGACCAGACTCCTGTCTCAGACCGTGGTATAAAGGAGAAGGGCAGGTGAGCATGAAGACAAGGGTTATGCTGATTGTGATTGCGGCGGCACTCTCGGTGGCTTTGCAACAGAGCCGGTGCCAGGCAGAGCCGCCGGTCGATACGGTGCGGCAGATGCTGGACGAGGCGATCTCGATACAGACGGACCCGACGCTGCAGGGGCAGGAATTCAGGGATAGACGCAGGACCGCTATCAAGAAGGTTATCCTCAAGAATTTTTATTTCAATGACATGGCAAAACAGGCGCTCACGTCCCACTGGGATGGGCTGAACAATGCAAAAAGATCCGAATTCAGCAGTATATTTCAGGACCTTTTTCTCGACTCGTATTCGCGGTTGGTCCTCGATTTCTTGAAAAAAGAAAGGGTGCAGTATTTGGGCGAGGATGTGCAAAAGGGCGAGGCCACGGTGAAGACGACCATTTACCGGATAAATGAGTCGATCCCCGTTGATTACTCCTTGATGCCGGTCGATGGGAAGTGGCTCGTACGTGACGTGAGGATTGATGGTGTCAGTATTGTTGAGAATTATAGAAAATCTTTTTCCCGGCTGATTAAACAGGAATCTTTTGACGCGCTACTGAAGAGGATGCGCATGCAGCAACAAGCGATTCAGAAATCGTCTTATACCGATTCGCCTTCAAGCGCCTACCTTCGTTGCCCTTCAACCTGTTCTTACTCGACGTACCGCCAGGTACGCCTGCGTAGCCCAGGCCTCGCCTCGCCTCGGTATCCATCTTGAATGCAAATCGGTATTAGAGCCGATT
>JADGQN010000061.1 GCA_017881765.1 Syntrophobacterales bacterium
AAGTGCACGGGCTGCGGCCTCTGCACCACTGCCTGCGCAGAAGGTGCCATTGAAGTCAGGGATGGCAAGGCACGCCTGGTATCGGAGATTTATTGTGACGGGCTTGGCGCCTGTCTCGGCGAATGTCCCGAAGGCGCCCTCACCGTTATGGAGAAGGAATCGCAGGATTTCAATCCGGAGGCTGTGGAAGAACATCTCAAACAGAAGGATAAAGAAGTGAAGCAGGAGACCATGGCCTGCGGCTGCCCTTCCCAGCAGATTCAGATGTTCGCGCAAGGTAAAGGGAAGGCGCCGCTTCAGGTTACAGATCTGCGGATTGCTGGAACTGTTTCCGCCCTCACCCACTGGCCGGTCCAGATCCGACTGGTGCCCGCGAAGGCGCCCTTCCTGCAGGGGGCTGACCTGCTCATCGCCGCCGATTGTACTTCGGTCGCATACCCGGACTTTCATTCCCGTCTGCTGCCAGGCAAGACCGTGCTCATAGGCTGTCCCAAGTTTGACAACGTGGAGGAATATGTTCAGAAGTTCACGGAGATTTTCAAGCAGGCTTCTATCCGAAGTGTAACCGTTGTTGATATGGAAGTCCCATGTTGTTCGAAACTGCCCGCGTTGGTGCAGCATGCGCTTGAGCTGTCAGGTAAGGACATCCCTTTCCACGAACTGGTTATCAGCGTAAGGGGCGAGATACTCGATCGGGCGAGGAAAATAGCGTAAAGGACAGGTAAAAGATAAAGCAGGTAAAGGTAAGGACTAAAGCGAAGGTAGAGAGAAAAGCTCAGGAAACAGCTGCTCTTGTACTCACCTCAATGCCTGCCTTTAACCTCTGCCTGCTTTATCTTTTACCTTTACCTTTGCTTTAGTCCTTACCTTAACCTGTTCTTCCTCATTGGTCCAGAATGTCGCGCAGCTTTCTCAGCAGGTCCGTGGGGGCAACAGGCTTTGACACAAAGTTGAGCCCTTCGTCGAGCACGCCTTTTTCGTGTATCACATCCGCGGTATACCCGCTGGTAAACAAGGCCTTGATATCAGGCCGCACCTTCCTGACGTACTGATAGACCTCCTTGCCGTTCTTGCGCGGCATCACTACGTCGAGCATGACGAGGTCGACCTTCCTCTTGTGCTTCAAGAACTTCGAAATTGCATCTTCTCCGTCGACGGCTTCAACCACCGTATAGCCGAATTCCTCAAGGACATTCTTTGTCAGCTTCCTCACCTCGACATCATCTTCGGCTATGAGTATCATCTCTGTCCCGCCAACCGGCGGCGATAGCGATTTCTCCTTTTCCTCACCATACGCGGACCGGATGAGCGGCAGATATACCTTAAACGTGCTTCCATGTCCCAACTCGCTATAGACGTTGACGAACCCGTTGTGCTGTTTCACGATCCCGTAAACGATTGCGAGGCCGAGCCCTGTGCCCTTTCCCACTTCCTTGGTGGTGAAGAAGGGTTCGAAGACCCTTTGCCTCGTCTTTTCGCTCATGCCCACCCCGCTGTCCGAGACTGCGATCATCGCGTACATGCCCGGTTTTCCGTAGGCGTGCCGTTTCACGAAGACACTGTCCAGCTGCACGAGGCCCGTGCTTATAGTCAGCTTACCCCCATCCGGCATGGAATCCCTGGCATTGGTCACAAGGTTCATCAGGACCTGTCCCATCTGCGCGGCGTCCGCGAAGACCGTGAGGTCTTTATCCGAAAACTGGGTTTTCAATTCGATATCTTCAGATATGAGACGGGCAAGAAGCTTTTCCATGCTCTTGATGATCTCATTCACCGTGATTGCCTTGGGATCGAGGATCTGCTTTCTGCCGAACGCAAGCAAACTCTGCGTGAGGTTAGCCGCCCTTTCTGAGGACGCTATAATCTGATCCACGTAACTCCTGAGCTGATTCCCCTCGCCCAATCGCATCTGCAGAAGATTAGCATAGCCTATCACGGCGGTCAGAATGTTATTGAAGTCGTGCGCGATCCCTCCCGCAAGCTGCCCTATGGCCTCCATTTTCTGCGAATGGCGGAGCTGCTCTTCGAGCTTTTTATGCTCGGTTATATCCATGTGGTAACCGATTATGCCCGTTACTACCCCGTTGCTTCCTCGCAGAACCGAAAGGGAGAGATGGACATAGAACTCCTCGCCCGATTTCTTCTTATTACGGAGCTCCACCTCGTAGCTGCCGGCAGCTTTCAGAGGGCCTATGACCGTATCCTGCAGAAACTGGTATTGATCTTCAGGATAAATGAAGGAGACGTGCTTGCCCATGGCCTCTTCGCCCGCATAGCCGAATAAGCGCTCCGCTCCCTTGTTCCAGATAGTTATGTGGCCGGCGAGATCCGTAGAAATAACCGAGTCATGGATCTGATCTATAATCTGTGCCTGCAGCCGTAAGGCCTCTTCGGCACTCTTTCTTTCCGTAATATCATTACCTACACAAAGGATTTCCCGTATGTGTCCTTCGTTGTCGTATGTCGGCTTATTCGTCCACGATATCCAGACGCGTTCTCCGCTTCGCAGCATGTTCTCGTTTTCGTTGGTGCTGTAATTCTCCGGCTCACGACCGATATCCTTTATCATCACCGCAAGATTTCGCCCCGAGCTATCTTTTTCCGGTACGATCGTCCCTATGACATTCTTTCCAAGTATGTCCTCCTCGGAATAGCCGAAAAATTTCTGGGCGAACTCATTGAAAAAGGTAACGTTTCCCGCGGCATCACGACGCAGAATGATGCTGTTTGCGTTCTGCACCAACTCGCGATACTTTTCTTCACTCGCTCTCAGTGCCTCTTCCGCGCTCTTGCGTTCGGTAATGTCAGAGGCCGTAAGAATGATCCTTCCGTCATCCAGTATCGTGGACCTCATTTCGATCTCACGGACCTGTCCGTTCTTACAGTGCACGCCGAATGTCCGGTCAACCGGCCTTGCTCGCGCCGCGTCCTCAACCCATGTCCGTATTATTCTCTTTCTGTAAGTCGCATCAGGATAGGCTTTACGGAACCACTCCTTACCCGTGGGTATATCTTTCAGCGAATAGCCCGTTATAAGTGTGAACTGAGGATTGACGTAGAGGTACCTGCCGGTCTTCTCAAGAAGGATTACTCCATAAGGCGCTTTCTGGAGAATGGCGAAAAAGGTTTCCCTTTCGCGCCTCAAGAGCATCTCGGCCTTCTTCCGTTCGGTAATGTCCCTGAATGCCAGCACCATGCCAATGGTGTCTCCCCGCTCATCCCTGATGGGGGCCGTACTATAATCGATCGGTATTGCCGTATCCTTCCCGGAAATAAGCAGATGACTCATGGGACCGACGACCCTGCCCTCCCGGAGGCTCTCGAGCCAGGGCTTTACCGGAAGCGGTGCTCCTTCCTGATCCCTGACGTTGAAAATGTCATTCAAATCTTTCCCTAGAGCCTCTGACTCCTTCCAGCCCGTAAGTACTTCCGCATTAAGATTCAGAAACGTCACCTGTCCCTCGGTGTTGGTGGTGATAACACCATCACTGATCGACTTGAGGGTCGTGGAGAGCCAGTACTGGCTCTGTTTAATGCGCCGCTCTGTCTTGTGCTTGTAAAGTGCTACCTCGATCGTTGTGTGCAGTTCTCTCTCTTCAAAAGGCTTAAGAATGTACCCGAATGGCTCTGTCACCTTGGCCCGCTGCAGCGTGTGTTCATCAGCGTAGGCGGTCAGATAGACGACGGGAATATCGAAATTGGTCCGGATATGTTCGGCTGCCTCAACGCCGTCAACGCCTCCCTTGAGCACTATGTCCATCAGCACAAGGTCAGGCTTGAGAGCCTCCACCTTCTCCAAGGCTTCTTCTCCGGACGACGCCCAGCCGCAGATGGTATAGCCGAGGCTCTTGAGACTCCACTGAATATCCTTTGCGACAACGCTCTCATCTTCAACCACGAGAATTCTGACCTGGGACATTCCTTTACGCCCTTTCCTTGTATTTGATTTCTCCGAATGTAATCTTGAACTCAGTGCCGCCTGTGCGGTTGAGCTCTATCGCGCCATCCAGCTGATCGGTAAGAGTACAAACGAGCTGCAAGCCGAGTGAATCGGTGTTTCGAAAGTCCACGTTCTCCGGGAATCCGACGCCATTGTCGCGGACTATCAAGGTGAATCTGCCGTCATCTCTGTGAAGATCGACAAATATTTCACCCTGTTTTTCGGGGAAGGCATGTTTCAGGGAGTTGGAGACCAACTCGTTGATGATCAGTCCGCACGGGATAGCAGTGTCGATGCCCAAAAGAATGTCGTCTACCTGTGTCTTGAGGGAAACCCTCCCGGAATTGTATGAACGGAACAGGTTTGAGGAGAGGTTCTGTATATACTCGGCCACATCCAGGTTCGCGAGGTCCTTGGACCGATAGAGCTTTTCATGAATAAGTGTCATGGACCGTATCCGGTTACGGCTCTCTTTAAACATCTCCAGGGCCTGGCTATCTTTGATATATTTTGACTGCAGGTTTAAAAGGCTCGATATAATCTGAAGGTTGTTCTTTACCCGATGATGCACCTCTTTGAGGAGGACCTCTTTCTCTTTCAAGGAGAGCCTTATCCGCTCTTCCGCAACTCTCCGTTCGGTAACATCCTGCATCAGCACAAGCCTTCGGCGGTCACCATCATCCTCTTCACCGAGAGGCGACACAACGCAGTCCAGATAGCAGTTGCCGGAGCGGTTCGTCTCCATGAATACCTTCTCTCTTATGTCTGCAAAATTGAACTGGGCCTCGAACCGCACTGTTTCGTGGTTCTCGATCCTCTCCCTCGTCTCCTCGCTCATTAAGGGTTCTTCGAATAGCTTGAACTTTTTCGCTTCCTCCTGGCTATTGACCCCAAGGATCTGCATACAGGAATCGTTCATCTCGATGAGCCTGCCCTCCAGGTCATAGATCTGAATGCCTATCGGAGACTGAGTAAACACATTCCTGAACCGCTCTTCACTCTCCCTGAGGGCCTTTTGGCCCTGCTTTATTTCGGTGATATCAAACCCCACCCCTATGAGTCCGACGACAGAGCCCCTTTCGTTCTTAAGGGGCACTTTGCGCGTGGCAACAGTGACGCTCCTCCCGGATTCGACAAGGGTTTCCTCACCAACGTACAGCGGTTCTCCGGTCATGAGTACTCGTGCGTCGTCTCCCCTCAATTTGATCGCCTTGTCCCGGGAATAAAAGTCGTAATCCGTTTTTCTAACAATCTCCCTCTTGGAAAAACCGACTGCATCGCTGAACTTCTTGTTTGCCGTCATGTAGACGCTTTTTGAATCCTTGAAGAAGACATATGCCGGAAGACTGTCCAGCAAGGTAGAGACCTCCCGCTGGCTCTGGCGCAGCATCTCTTCCATACGGTTTTTTTCGCCGACATCCGACTGGATCATATAGGCTGCAACCACAAAAAGAATAAAGATGAGCAAGTATCCAAAACTGATAACGAAGGTGACGGTTCTTGCGCCCGCCTCTGAGGTCTCGGAGCGCTTCCGGAGGATATCTCTCTCGTCCTTCTCTATCGCCTGGACGACGCTGCTGATGTCGTCACTGATCTTCTTTCCCTCGTCCCTCATGATCACATCCATGGCGGCGTCGAAACCCTTCGCTCGCTGCAGGCTTCCCCACTCCTTGACGAGCGCCAGCCTTTTGGCCAGAAGCAAATCAAGCTGATCAACACGCCGGCCCTGAACCAGGTCCCTTTCCGTGAGCTTGCGCAACTGCTTCAAGTCCCGTCTGATCGTCTCCATGGCCTGTTGATACTGGCTCGTATTCCCGGCAGTGCCCGTGATGAGCGCGTTGCGCTGACCACTCTCTGCCACAAAGAGGCGAAAACTCAGGTCATTGATCTCGCGAACGATTTCGTGGGAATGGATCGCCCAGTTGGCATTGTCTATCACCCGAATCGTGGTCCAGTAAGAGGAGACGCTGGCCAGCACGAGAACAAACAGCGCAGCCGCAAATCCCGCATATATCTTCTTATCTTCAGACCACTTAGGCTGACGCTGCTCGCGATTGGGGCGGCGACCCTTCTTCAAGGCTTTGCCTCCCTGAATCCGTCAAATACCGGGGCACCCAATTTCCACCCGCGTATGTACCCTGCAGCACCAGGCTCGGTGCATTCGCTCGATAGAGTTCCATCGGCTTGTCTGCGCACGTCTGCATACCTCAGCCAAAGGACGAGAGAGAAGATTCTGCTGCAATGCATGTGGACTACCATTCCGTTGCGCAACTCAGGTAACCTATTTGATCCTGCAAAGCGTATACCAATCTCTTACCATACAGGCAGAGTATAATGTATTTGCTACTGCTTGTAAATGCTTCCGCGCTCTGCTAACCGGTTGCAATAACGCCGACTTTGTGTGATACTAAGACCCTGCCATGGGCCTCCTGAGCTTACTATTCAAAGATCCAGCCGCTTTTGTGCTGCTGGCCATACCGCTTCTCTATTCAATTATCATCCACGAAGTGGCGCACGGCTGGGTTGCCAATAAAATGGGCGATTCGACTGCCAAATGGCTTGGCCGTCTCACCCTCGATCCCAGAAAGCACTTAGACCCGCTCGGAACCATCATGCTCTTTATTGCCGGCTTCGGCTGGGCAAAACCCGTTCCCGTAAACTTCAACAACCTCAGGAACCCCCGCAAGGGCCTTATATTCGTCTCGGCGGCCGGCATCACCGCAAATCTAATTCTGGCCTTCATCTCACTGCTGGCGCTTCGCCTGCTCCATCTCCCGCCATACGGCCCAGTAACC
Source organism: Syntrophobacterales bacterium (assembly GCA_017881765.1). GTDB lineage: Bacteria > Desulfobacterota > Syntrophorhabdia > Syntrophorhabdales > WCHB1-27 > JADGQN01. Next base: position 6,736 of record JADGQN010000061.1, read on the forward strand.
ACCATGCTCTTCTATTTTGCACGCATCAATATCATGCTGGCGGCCTTCAACCTCATCCCCATTCCCCCTTTGGATGGTTCCAAAATCCTCATGGGCTTTACCTCGCGACGCTTCCAGTACTCGCTGGCCCGACTTGAGCCTTACGGCTTCTTCATTATCATCGGCTTACTATGGTTAGGTTTCCTCGACCCGGTGATCAACTTCCTCGAATGGGCTATACTGCAGGCTCTGAGCCTTGTAGTACCCTGACGAAGTTCTAATTCCAAATTCCGGGTAGCGCGCCTGTGGGTGATTGAGATTCCGAGCAACTCGACATAAATCGAAAAAGTTCAAATAATCAAACGCAAGAGACTGTCCGGGATGACTGGCCCTACCCTTCTCCTACATTTGAGTTTAGTAATTGGAGGTTGTTTCCCTACAGGATGCTGCGCTACGGGATGTTTCCTTCCAGGATGCCACGCTACCGCTACGGAATTTGGAATTTTCAACACACGGCTCATGGCTTCAAGCTGCTGCACCCTTCATGCGGCGCAACAAGAGCCATGAGCCGTGTGTTGCCTCGACGTCGCAGAGAGATAGCGAAGCATCCTGTAAGGACCCGACGCCAAATTGTTACAGGGCGACCACTTCTTTTACTTCGGGTACTTCCTGCTTTATGACCCGCTCTATCCCCATCTTCAACGTCATCTGGCTCATCGGGCAGCTGCCGCATTTGCCAGTAAGCTTAACCTTGACGACGCCGTCGCTGCTGACATCCACCAGTTCGACATCGCCTCCGTCGTCCTGGAGTGCGGGCCTCACTTTCTTGATTGCCGCTTCCACCTTCTCTTTCATGGTTCCTCCCTATGTTTTTTGCCTGTAGCAACTATGCTTCTTCATAACTCACTACCCGGATAATCCCGATCGTAGCGCCATTTGCATCACTGGTACAGGTGTCGCTTACCGATATGACCTTCTTAATGCCCTTCTCCTTGATAAATGCATCAATCTGCTCGTCCAGTTTAGTTAACTCCCGGACCGTTTCGAAAATCTTGAGCGGCATCGTAAACGTCTTAACCTTAACCACGGTATCACCCCCTTTTCCTCCGCCTGCATAAAGGTAATACCGGAGGGGGCGCCGTTCAAGTGCAAAATTATACCATTTTTGGACACACCCCACCTCACTACATAGAAAACACGGAAAACCGTGAGTAGCGAGCAGTGAAGCGGCGAATGAAACCTGTCGAGTCAGTGTCAAGTTTGCGAGGAAACCGAAAGGGTGGTAAAATTGAAGCGGGAAAGACCTTGAGAGCCGCGGATCCATCCGAGGTTTCGGAAAACATTTACATCGTTGGCAGCTCAGAGATCACGGATCCCAGAGATTGTGCGGTTTACCTTATCGACCTGGGCGAGCTCATCCTTGTCGATGCCGGCGCCGGACCAAGCGCCTCTCAGATTGTCCGCAACATAGAAAGCGTCGGCCGGGATCCTTCCAAACTTTCTACCGTGATCATCACCCATTGTCACGTGGACCACAGCGGAGGTGCACATCTGTTCCAGAAACGGTTCGGGGCCAAGCTCGTGATGCACGAGCAGGATGCAAAAGCCGTGCAAGACGGTGATATCAGGATGACCGCAGCACAGTGGTACGGCCTCCAGTTTGAGCCCACGCCTGTGGATGTGAAGCTCTCCGGCCCCGAGCAGGCACTCACCTTCGGATCAGATTCCATAGTCTGCCTCCACACGCCGGGGCACACGCCGGGCTCGATCTCTCCCTACCTCGATCGCGCAGGCAAGAGGTTTCTCTTCGGCCAGGATATTCACGGCCCTTTCCATCCGGACTTTGGATCCGATCTTGTTGCCTGGCGCAGATCTATGGAACGACTTCTGGCTCTTGAGGCGGATGTTCTTTGTGAAGGCCATTTCGGCGTATATGAACCGAAAGAGCGGGTCGCTGCTTACATCGAGCACTACCTGGAAACCTACGCGGAATAATACCACCTGGTATAATACTTGCAACAGGTGGGAGCAGCCGGTTGGCTGCCCCATGGATCTTAACCACGTGCCCGTAGAGCAAGAGACAGATCGCGAACTTCTTCGTGACATCCAGGATTATGGGTTAAAAGAAATCCGCGTTGGCTTCAGCTCCGATATACTGGCCATTCTCGACGATGCTGAAGCCAAGTCTTCAAAGATAGAAACGCTGAAAGACAAGCTGGACAAGGAGATCGTGCTCAGGCTCTTTGCCATCGGAAACAGCGTCCGGTACGGGAAGCTGTCTGCCGGGTCCGTACACACCTTCTTTGATGTCGTGATGCGCCTCGGCATGACGTACACCAAGGTGCTTATTGCGGCGCTCTCGATCGCGACACTCTCTCACGACCCGGCATACGAAGCGGCTTCCGCCCGCAGCTTTGCCACTTCTCTGATGGGACGACTCTTGGCCCAGAAGATGCGTCTTCCCGAGGATGACGTGCGCAAGGTGGAACTGGGCGCGTTATTCCTCGAAGTGGGGAAACTCGTGATACGTCTTTACCACGCTGCCCATCCGGGCATCAGAGCACCCAGTGAGTTCATCAACCGCTACCACCCTTACATCGGCATCGCACTGGTCGAGCACATGGAGCTGCTTCCGGAGTTCCTTGTAGAGATCATCTCGCCCCACACCTTCACATTCGAGGAGGACGCATTCTCCGTGGCGGCTATAGTCGACCTGGCGCATAGTATCGTCTATGAGAGTTTTAAAAGGCACGGGAAACTTGTGATTGCGTCGCCGTTGCCCGATACGGATGGTTACGTGACAAACACCATCGGTTCACTACTGGAAGATCAGTTCACAGCCCTTGGCCTGGGACAATACATAGAGGTCATTCCGCTGCCCTCGCGCAGGGAGCGGCTGAGGGCCCGTCAACCGCAAGACGTCTGATACCAATTTGCCCTCAAGTGTATACCTTCGTTGTCGCTGCGTCCTTACAGGATGCTACGCTATCGCTCTCCTCGACGTACTCCCCAGTACGCCCGGGTACCCGCTTGCGGGTGGGGCTCCTCGCTGCCGCCCGGGGTACCCGGCCGAAGGCTGGGTCGTCCGCTTAAATGCGAATTGGTATAGCCCGCCACCTTTACGTGTGGCAGGCGCTACCCGACCCGGGTCAGTGGCCTTCAGGCACCTTCTCTTTTTCTCTCTGGTAGGCCTCTACACCGGCTTCAACCGCGCTTGTTATCAGATTCTTCTTCTTTTCAACAAATTCCTTGCCTTTCGCTATGCCACCGTCAACGACACTCGTTACCAGCGATCTATTCTTCTCAACAAACTCCTTGCCTTTCTCTATGCCGCCGTCAACGGCATCCGTTACCAGCGACCTGTTCTTCTCAACAAACTCCTTGCCTTTCTCGACAGTAGAGGAGGCCCTCTCCACGGCTTGGTCGTAATAACCTTCGGCCTTCTCCCTCACCTCTTCGGCGAGCTCTTTGATCTTTTGCCTCGTCTCGCTCCCCGCCTTCGGGGCGAGCAGGAAGGCAACGCCCGCTCCCACCAACCCTCCCAGGAAGAAAGAGAGTATCACTGCTCCGGCGCCGGCACCAGACCCTTCTTCATTCATGTTCTACCTCCTTTTATGGCAGCTCACTACGAAATCAATCGGCACGCAATATTACTTCTTCCATAAACCCTTTTCGATAATGGAGAGCGCGACCCTGACCCCTGCCTTTATCCCGGAAACTCTCCCCGAGACCGCGCAGGTGATGTCTTCCACCTCATCAGAAAGACGCTTCACGTTTTCGCTAACCCGTCTTACATTCCCACCGACCGCACTGACAGCGCCGGATATCTCTCTTATATCCCTCATGATCGCAATGGCCTCGTCGGTTACGTCTCTCAGACTCTTCAGCGCGAGGTTCACCTCTCCGATGGCTGCTGGAAGGGATTTTTCCGCGGCCTCCATGAACGGGCGCGCAGAGCGTATTGCCTTGCGGAGATCCACCAGTGCGCAGACAACCAGCACAACGAGAACGACAATCGCCAACGTGGAAAGACCCAAAAACAGTGTGTTCAGGGTATCCATTTAACCTCCGTTGCCAGCTCAGTTTGATTACTTTCATAACATAGTCACTATTTTCTGTCCTGTAAAGTAGAAAGGGGACAAGGCACAAACGAGAGAGGGCCCACCCGATAGAGGCTTGCAAAGAAAGAGCCGATGGTTTAAGCTATCCAATCGTAACGCTGACCCCGGCGTAGTCCACCTTCCCAAGGAGTAAACCAATGGTTGAAGTGACAGAAGGCGTCTATTTTATTCAGGGGCAGGACGAGATGATACCCGATTCCCACGTCTATCTCATCGGTATGCCTTCATCAGAAGATCTTACGCTTGTCGATGCCGGCCTCGTCGGGAAAGGGAACTATAAACTCCAGTCCGTCGTCAAGGCCGGAGTAAAGCTCTCTTCGATAAAGAGGGTCATTATGACGCACACGCACCTCGATCACATCGGCTGCCTCGCCGAGATACTGAAGGAGATACCGTCAGCGGAGCTCTTGATCCATACCCTGGAAGCGGAACCGATCGAGCAGGGCGATGACAGACCCGTCTACGGCATGCAAATGTTCAAACAGATGTGCCAGACGCAATACAGGCTCAAGGATGATGCCTTCAAATTCACGGTGCATCGGAAACTGCAAGGAGGAGAGAGTCTGGAGATCGGGGGCATGAGTTGGGAGGTCCTCCATATTCCGGGCCATTCTATGGGCGGCATCGCCTTGTACCATAAAGATAAAGGTATCTTAATCCCGGGGGACGTGATTTACGCGGATTACGCTATAGGCCGGTTCGACCTGCATGGTGCGGACGCGTCTCAGTTAAAAGATTCACTGATGAAACTGGCGGGCATCAACGTCAATATTCTGCTGCCCGGTCACAACCGTATAGTCAAGAACGTGGCCAAAGGCTACATCCTCCAGACAGCTAACCAATGGGCCTCATCCCTTGAGTGAGACACCAACCGACAGCCAGCCGGTAAATGATCGTAAAGCAGTAGAATACGGTTACAGGGTTACCCAACCACACGAGATAGGCCGCTTTCCAGCGGACTTTCTTCAGGTATCTGTTTTCCATCGCTGGCCGAATGCGGTGGATACCATGCTCAAAACCGTTGATGCGTGCCGCTCCGCACATGTGAGGTACGTGATCCACCCGGTCGAATACGGCCTGTCCGAGTTGCGGCCGGAGCGCAGAAAGATCATGATGGACGACTTGCACATGATGGCTCTTCACACTGACCTCGCGCTCATTATCCACGACGAGTCAATGAGGGGAGGAAAAAGACTGGCCAATGAAGAGGCTGACGCCTACCGTCAGGGTTTGCTCGAGCTCTCCAGACTATGCCGTGTCTCGATAGAAAACGCAGGCGCCAATAAGGATATCAAGTGGTTCTGGAGAAAGTACGCCAGTTCGATAACCCTTGATATTGGCCATCTGGAAGTCGGGGGAATAGATTCCATTGAGTTCGTGAAAAATCTGGAGCCGGACCTTCTTGAAGCCATCGACTTTGTGCATATGCACAGGGTCAATGGCATTCGCGGAGGCATTCGGGACCACTGGGGACTCACGGAAGACTGCAGGGAACTGAGGGCACTTAAGGAACTGCTGGCACGAAGAAAAGGACTAAAGATTATACTCGAGATCATCGAGGCTGAGGATCTGGAAAAGAGCCTCCACCTGCTTCGCAGCCTGTCCTGATTCAGCTGCCAGGGTTCGAGGGTCCCAGGTGTCAAGGGTTCGAGGGTACAAGCACCGGAACTTCAACCCTGGAACGCTTCATTTTCATTCTTCAATGATGATAGCTTCAACGACACATTCGTCAGCCGCTTCTTTACACGATGCCCGCAACTCTTCCGGCACATCCTCCATTTTCACTCGCGCGATCTCACCTGCCATCTCAAAAATTTCCGGGCATACTTCAACACAGGCCCCATCACCAACGCACGCTTCTTCATCGATCCGGACTCTCATAGATCCCTCCTTTTGAATACGGGGTTCAAGGGTTCGAGGTGTCTAGGGTCCGAGTTAAAACAACAGCTGAAACCGTTTACCTGGTGTGATCTGTTTTCCCTTGAACCCTTGAACCCTCGTACCCTTCCTTACTTCTCAAAGCCTGCCTCTTCCACATTCGCAACCGCAACGAGAATGTAGGCCTCGGGATGCAGGTACGCCTTTGCAACCCTGAGTACATCCTCTGCGGTAACTGCCTGTACAAGCTTTGGGTAACGCTCGGCGTAGTCGAGGCCAAGGCCCAGGTACTCCACCTGCAGCAAGAAACCGGCGATTCCGTCCTGGGTAATAAGCCGCAAAGGGAAGCTCCCGATCAGGTACTTTTTTGCGCCGTCCAAATCTTTCTCCGCGACAAGCTCTGTCCGGATCCTGGACATCTGCGCCACGGCGAGCCGGATCGCATCGCGGGCAGACGCATTCTTCGTCTGCAGCACTATCCGGAACGTCCCCTGATACTTTCCTGCGTCGAAATTGCTCGACACCGAATAAGCCAGGCCCCTTCTTTCCCTGGTCTCCTGCATAAGGCGGGATGTGAGTCCGCCACCTCCGAGGATGTAATTCATCACGGTCACCGCGTAGAAATCAGGGTTGTCTCTCGTTATGCCCTCGTGGCCGAGGATCAGGTTGGCCTGCGTAAGAGGCCGATCGATCATAACGGTCTTCTTTGCGCTCTCCGGTTTTGTCTCCACGGCGGAAACGGCTGCGGCACGCCCCTTCCATGCTGAGAGCTGAGGCACTATAGTATCCTTCAGGGCATGCTCTTCAATGTCCCCCACGATGACCATAATGCTATTGTTCGGATCGTAGCAGGAACCATGGAACCGGCGCACCCCTTCGACCGTCAATTTTTCCACTGACTCTTTTGTTCCGATCACCGGCTGCCCGTAGGGGCCGGCCCCGTAGAGGGCCTTTGAAAATGCCTTTTCCGCCACTTCTCCCGGCCGGTCCTCTGAGGCCCTGATCGCGGCTAAGGTACGCGTCACCTCGTTCTCGACCTCGTCCGCCGGGAAGGCAGGCTGACTAAGCACCTCCATGAAGAGTTTGAATCCATCCCCCAGATCTTTCTTCAACACGCGCAAGGAAAGTACCATATAATCCCTTCCCGCGTCGGAAGATAGGGAGGCGCCCATAAAATCAAGCTGCTCGTTGACGCTTGCCATGCTCTGCTTTAGGGTGCCGAAGAGCAGCGCTCGTGCGGTAAGACTGGCCAGCCCACCTTGTCCGGAAGGGTCTCTTCTCGCTCCCGCATGGATGAGTAGTTTGAATGTAACAAACGGCAGCGAGTGTTCTTCTGACGTCAGCACCACCAGACCGTTTGGAAGAGCAACCCTCTGTACAGGCGCCATGGCGTCCAGAAGGCTGCACGAGAGCAGTATCCAGGTCGCGACGCCCAGCGAGAGGCAGAGCCACCTGGGTACCCTCAGTCGTCGATACCTCACCATGGAAGGACTCCTCTCATCTAATCGCCTGTTCGCCGGCGCGCGAATCCGGCAACCGAGACGCAGCTTTTGTCGATGGGAGCGGTACAAGAACCGCAACGGTCCTGTTATCGGGCGTAAGGTATTGCTTCGCTACCCGCAGGATATCCGCGGCGGAAACCTTGCGGATAGCCGGGAGGTACCCATCAATAGCCCTCCAGCCCAACACCATTTCATACCGGGCAAGCCGCATTGCCTGCGAAAAGAGCGAGTCCTGTTGAAAGATAAAACCGGCTTCCAGTTGGTTCTTCGCCTTTTGCAGTTCCCGCTCACCTACCGGTTCTCTCTGCAAGCGGTCTATCTCCTCATCTATCGCTTTCTCGACATCTGTCACGTTCTTGTCAGGAAGCACGTCTGCGCCAATGGAAAAAAGACCGGGATCCTTTGAGAGGAGCGAGTGGCCCACACCAATACCGAGCGCAAGTTTCTTCTTGCGCACCAGACTCGTCTGAAGTCTTGAACTTTCACCCGAGCCGAGCAAAGCTTCCACTACTTCGAGCGTGTAACTGTCCTGACTGGCCTCGCTGTCCTGCTGCCTGAGATTAGGCACGTGATAGCCGATGACCAGCGAGGCGAGGCGGGCCTCTCTCTTGATGACCGTCCTCCGCTCTCCGATCTGAGGCTCCTCGAGAGGCACCCGCCCCTCGGGTTGGACCCCCTTGGGTATGGTTCCAAACCATCGCTCGATCCTGGGCAGAAGCTCATCTTTCTTGAAGTCACCGGCAACAACAAGTACCGCATTTGCAGGGTTATAGAAGCGCTTATAATAGTTCCTCAGATCATCAACCGTTAACCGGGCAATATCCTGCATCCATCCGATCACCGGCCAGTGATACGGCTGTAACTCAAATGCGATCGCGTCCAGCTGCTCCCAGACGATCGCTTTCGGGTTATCGTCTGTCCTGAGCCTCCGTTCCTCCATCACCACCGGTCGTTCGGTCTTGAAATCCTGTTCCCGCAACATGAGATGCTGCATCCGGTCCGATTCGAGTTCCAGCGAGACATTGATCCGGTCCGCACTCAGGTTCTCAAAATAAGTGGTGCTGTCGGTAGACGTAAATGCATTGTGCTGGCCACCGTTCTCCTGAACAATACGGGACAACTCGCCCGGCCCGATCGTTTCTGTGCCCTTGAACATCATATGCTCAAGGAGGTGAGAAAGACCTGTCTTACTAAATTCCTCATTCCGCGATCCCACGCGGTACCAGACCTGAAACGTCACAACAGGGGCCTTGTGGTTTTCGAGGAGCAACACCTTCAGCCCGTTAGGTAAAACGGCCTCCGACACGACGTCCTGCAGCCCAGCTGCGGATGAACCGACGAGAGCGAGGAGAAGAAAAACAGGTAAAAGTATGAAGGTGGCACCAAACGCCCGTCTCATTGTCATCCCTTTTGACACTAGACTTAAGCAGCGCAAAACGGCACGCTATCGAAATGTGATTGTAAGGGCGATTAGCCACGTTGTCAAGGCTTTTGCCGTACAGTGAGCCTTGCCAGTGGCCTTGAGCGGGAGTCCTGCAGCGAGACCTTCCAGCCCGTTTGCCGAGGCAACCAGGGCCATGCGGGAAGGAAGAGAGACCCTTATCTCGGCAAGCTCAGTTCACGCACCGGGATTCAGCCTCCACCAGTCGGGACATATACTTCTTCATCAGCATCGTTTCTACCTTCAGGATCAGTTCGGGGGCCTGTAGGCTCTTGAACTTCCGGTAGCGCGCGCAGCTGAGTCCCAGCAAATGGCAAAGCTGTAAGACGGTGGTGTTGAGCTGTTTCCGGCTCTCA
>JADGQN010000337.1 GCA_017881765.1 Syntrophobacterales bacterium
CTTTTCAATAGTAGCATGACCCGTCTTTTTACACCAGATTGAAGGTCTGTGTCAACAGATTAAAATGCAAACCCCGGACAGTTCTTCGTGCTTTGTTCTTTGTTCTTCGTTCGGAAAGGCTAAATTAATGGACCGAATAGACCAAGTAAGCCAGAGAAACTAGAGAAACGAGACGAGTGATGATTTCTCCCGTCCTCATGCTTATAGTATGTGTTGAATCAATATATCCGCACATATGGGAGGCCAACATGATAAATCTGGAACTTTCACAAGACGAGGCCAAGGTCCTTCAGAATGTCCTGGAGAACTACCATTCTCACCTTGACGTAGAGATCCACAGGACGTACAAGAGAGAGTTTCGGGATGCGCTGAAGGAGCGGGAGAAATTCCTGGCCGCCATTATTGAGCGACTGAGGAAACAGAGGGCCCAGGCCGCCTGACCCATACCGAGGTCCGTCCAGTCCATCTAGTCGGATGAAAGTAGGACCAGATAGACCAAATAGACGAGATAGACTAAATAGACTAGCTGGACGCAAAGCCCATATCAAAGCCTTTAAGGTTAAGTTCCAGGTGGGCAGGCGGAGAGAGCTTCTTCAAAACCTTTCTGGCAACGTCGGCTTCACAGAAGAAACCACCTCGCTGCATCGCAAAGCCCAGTAGCACGAGGTTCGTCATCGCAGGAGCACCTGCTCCGAGAGCGAGACCTGAGGCATCAATCGATGAGTAGTCTCCCGGGGTATCGGTGTTGACGAAGACGTACCCGTCCGGCCTTATCAAACTTCGGTGCAGCGGTAGGTTCTGCTTATTGAGGATGAGACCTGCATCCGCGTGACCTTCCCTTACCAGAGGACTCTTAAAGGTTCCCACTTTCACGTGCGACACGACCGTGCCGCCACGCATGGCCATACCGTGAATTTCTGACGTAAGCACCTGGAGCTTCATCATCATGGCTGCCTCTGCGAAGAATCTGGTGAGGAAAAGGATGCCCTGGCCGCCCGTTCCGCTCACTATGATCTGCTGTTTCACGCTTTTGTCTCCTCCTTCACGGCGATCGCTCCTTTTGGACAGACGTGCTTGCAAACCCCGCACTTCACGCAGAGCGCCTGGTCTATCAATGGGGCTCGCGTCGCCCCCTCCCGCGGCGAAGCCGCCGGAGCCACCCCCTCTCGCTCGCCGTGCTCGCTAGATAGATATCCACCGCCCTGCGTGTGGAAATCTATCCTGACCCTGCCTTTTGCGCGGCTGTCCGCCTCAGGCGCTACGAGTGCGGGACATTCGAACTGCTTAAGGCAGAGTTGACAGCCGTCGCAGGTCTCGCCTATCTCCATGGTGTACAGCTGCTCCGGCCCAATCGCTTTTTTGTCTACGGGGCAGGAATGCTTCGAGATAATCACTGCGACGCCACCTTGCTCGCTGCGACAGTATTGGTCGGCTTCCTCAAGCAAGGACCTGAATGCCGGCACGTCATAAGGGTCGCATTGGCGCAGGAATCTGACACCGCATGCCGTGACGATATCGGGAATTGAGACTGCCGGTGCCGGTGTGCCGTCTGCTTTGATGCCCAGGTGGGGCGCCGGCTGGTGCCCGGTCATCGCCGTTGAACTATTGTCGAGGATCGCTATGATGAAACGGGCATCCTGAACAACAGCGTTGATGAGACCCGGGATTCCCGAGTGGAAGAACGTGGAGTCGCCTATGGTGACCACGATAGGGGGGATATTCCCTCCGTCCTGCGCGTAAGAGTGATAGAAGCCGGCCCCCTGGCTGATGCATGCACCCATGCAGTGGCATGTGTCCACGGCGCCGAGGTTCATGCCAAGGGTGTAACAGCCGATATCGCTGGGAAAGATGCCTTTAGGGAAGGTTTTCTTAATCGCAAAGAAGGCAGGTCGATGGGGGCACCCTGGACAGAGAGACGGCCTCTTGCCCGGCTGCGCGACTCTTGCAGGATGTGTCTGTGAAGCGCTGCCCAGGAATCTCTCAAGTACGTCGTGGATGCAATCGGGCGTGAGCTCACCCTGCCGCGGAACGAAGCCCGATTTCCTTCCCTGGATCTTCCCTTTCTCAAGCTGTAATTCGATTACAGGGTACGTCTCCTCCACAACGAGTACTTGTTCGTAATCACTCTGTATCATGTCGATGAACCGCCTGTTAAGCGGGAAGGGGAGCAGCACCTGAAAAAGATCGAGGCGGTCGAGAAGCCCCATCTCCTCGAGCAGCTCATACGTATGGGCGAATGCGACACCGGAAGCTATTACGCATCGCTTATTCCTTGAAGGCAGGGAAGCGTAAGGGATAGGGGAGAGTACGTGCTCTTCGGCAATTTTATCCATCTTCTCATTGAGAAGTTTGTGCAGGTCATAGATGAATTGCGGCGTGGCTGCCCACCGGGAGGGATTCTTTTCGAAGCGGGCACGTCTTTCGAGAAGTCTTGGCTTCTTGCAGGTCACGTTCTGACGGGCATGACAGACACGGGTGGTGGGTCTCACCATGACGGGAATCTCGTACCGCTCAGAAAGCTCAAAGGCCTTCTTAATCATTTCCTTGGCCTCGCGCGGAGAGGAAGGGTCGAAGACGGGGATCTTGGCGAAGTGGGCAAAGAGGCGGCTGTCCTGTTCAGTCTGGGAGCTGTATGGACCGGGGTCATCAGCCGAGATGACGATAAAGCCCCCTTTGACGCCGAGGTAGGCTGAACGGGTGAACGGATCGGCTGCCACATTCAAGCCCACCTGCTTCATGGCGACAGCGGCACGCTTTCCCGTATAACTGTGTGCCAGCGCCACCTCGTATGCCGCCTTTTCATTGATGGACCACTCGATGTGGATGGGCAATTCCGCCTCCCTGGAGAAGGTAACCACAGAGGAGAGAATCTCGGACGCAGGCGTACCGGGATAGGAAGCCGCCAAGGAGCATCCATTCTCAAAAAGCCCTCTGCCAAGGGCCTCGTTGCCCATAAGCATTCTCTGTTCTTGTCTGTTCATACCAAAACGTGCCTCCTCTCAGCAAAAAAAAGAGCCGTGGGCAGCCAATTTCCCGGGCTGCCCACGGCTCCTCGTAGGATTCCGCCGCTAGTGGACGAGCCTCAGTCCAGAGCTTGTCATAATCCACCACCACGCAGTTGCATAAAAGATTGTGGGGTCGGCCGTCCTATCCAGCATGATCAGTACTAAAACACCATTAAGCCCACAAAGTCAAGCGCAAGGTGGAGTGTTGCCGCTCCGCGGCCAACGCGCATAATGAAAACTGGGGACAGGAAGCCTCAAGTTTTTGGCTGATGCGTCGATAACAAACTAGGATCTGGCAGTAGAAGGTTAAGGTTGAGGTCAAGGTTAAGATGGAAAGAAAAGCCCGGTTAGATGATGTGAGAAGAATTTGGAAAGGAGAAAAGACGCGTTGACTGTGGTATTCATAATCGTGGGAGTTTTCTTTGTTGCCGTTCTTGGCATTATGGCAAGGTCAGAGATGAAGTCGACGGAACGACGGAAAGTAAGCGCTTTTGGTCTTTCACCGAAGAAAAGAAGAACGCAAACCCTTGACGGGACCTACATTCTCAAGTAGTTGGAGCCTGGCCCTCTTCTCACCGACCCATAAATGTTTTCGCGTCATTGATCGATATTGCGAACCCGAGCCGGTCCCCGAACTGTTTGAGCGTATTTATCCCTATAACTTGGCCGGCTTTGTTCAATAACGGTCCCCCACTATTTCCCGGATTGACTGCGGCATCTGTCTGTATGTAGGTGACCCCATTGGGGCCCTTTCTGACAGCACTGATGATCCCCCGGGTCACGGTGCCTTCCAGGCCTATCGGAGATCCTATCGCGATAACTGACTCACCTTGTGCAGCCCTATTCGAATCGCCAAGTGGAAGGGTAGGGTAACCCGAACCAGAGGCCTTCAGTAATGCCAGGTCTTTTTCTTCGTCATTTCTTACCACGCTGGCAGAGACGCTCTTTCCATCTGCCAAGCGGAGGGAGGGCCAGCCACCCTGGCGAACTACGTGGGAATTTGTTAGAAGATATCCGTCGGAACTGACAAAGAAACCCGATCCGAGCCCTTCATCGGTAATGATCGTGACCACCGCCGGCATTGATTGTCGGACCACCTGGGAAAGGTCGTCCGACTGAACGAAGCGGCTTGGACCGGGTGCGGCTTTATCCCGAATTGATTCGTTTGCGGGTTCTTTGCTTTTTGGTTGTTGTGACGCCGAGGGGTTAATGATGCGAATCTCAATATGGCGCGGCTCTTGCGCGAATGCTATCGTTGCTCCAGCCATGAGTACTAAGCCGATCAGCGCTACGATTAGGTATCGAATCATAATCTTTTCTGGTTTCTCTGGTTCTTCTTGTTCCTCTAGTTTATCTCGTTTACTCGGGAACTTGCAACCGCTCATACCAATGAAGAAGGTTAAGGTTGAGGTTAAGAAGGGCGTACCAAAAAGACCAGACGACCAGACAGACTAAATAGACCAGATGGACCAGCTTATCCGACGTTTGCTGATTTTCTGATGACCCTCAGCCGTTGATTCTGCTTGGTCCTGACAATGGGGCGCGTCGTTGGCGTTTCTACACTTCTCACCCTTGCATCTTCTTTGACCAGCGAGTTGGCGAAGATACTGAAGAGTACGCTCGTGCCCAGGACGACCATGAGATAGGGCATTGACGTCCTCTTGATGAGCAGAACTGCCGTTATACCCAGGGTGAGGGTGAGCGACCAAAGGAGCGTCGCTATGCCCGTCACGGGAAGGCCCCTTGAGAGCAGCAGGTGGTGGAGATGCGTGGTATCAGCCTTGAAAGGACTTCGGCCGTTGAAAAGGCGCGTTCCCATGACCCTCAAAGTGTCGAATATGGGGATGAGGAGCACGAGTACTGGAAAGAGCGGCTCTACGTGGAATTTAGGATCCTGCGTCAACAGTATGGAAAAGACCGAGAGCGAAAAGCCAAGGAAGAGGCTGCCGGAATCGCCCATGAATATGCTGGCCTGTGTGCCGAAATTATAGAGTAGAAAGCCGGCCAAGGCCCCGGCAAAGCCCATGCAAATCCCCGCAAGCTCAAAGTTTCGCGAAAGGTAGGCTGCTACCCCGATGAATAGAGAAGCGAAAAAGGAAAGACCGCCCGCCAGTCCGTTGAGGCCGTCGATCAGGTTAATGGAATTGGTGACGCCGATGATGCACAGGTACGTGAAGGGGATCGCGAGTATGCCTAATTTCACCAGACCTATGCTGCCATAGGTGCCGATTTGGTGGATTTGTATACCGCCGCCGAAAATCACCGTGGTGATGGCGGCGAGCATTGCGAAAAACTTTGTGGTGAACCCGAGTTCCCGACGGTCGTCAATGCTTCCGACGACGACGAGGAGGAATGATGCAGCCAGGTAGGAAAAGAATGCCCTGCCTAACCC
>JADGQN010000338.1 GCA_017881765.1 Syntrophobacterales bacterium
CGGCGCCTCTCATGGCCGCCCCGCCACGCCCTCCGACAACACAACCCGCCTCGTTTACAGGGGAGGGCTCTGGCTTCCGTTCGTCAAGTGAATACCAGTTCGCCTTCATTCATATAGCTTCGTTGCCTGCGGAGGCACGACTCCGACGTACTAATAGTACGCCTCCGTCGCTTATCCTCCTGGTCGCCCGGGGTACCCGGCCGAAGGCGGGGTCGTATTTTTGAATGCGAACTGGTATCCGACATTAGACCTCAGACACTGGACCGAATGGCGGTGATGTTCGGAGATTGCGGCACATCTTACCTTGACAAAGAATAGGACCGGCTCTAGATTCTGAACAGATTTAATCAGCCTTGTCGGTAGCCACATCACAAAGACCCTGAAAAGGCGCACAGGTGGCCTGTGGTTGGTCTCATGTATGCTTGAAAATCCAGCAGAGGAGTAAAGATCATGATTGACCAAACAGAACTGGAAAAACTGGCCAGGTTGATCCGTTACTATAGCCTCATCTGCACCACGGAAGCAGGCTCCGGGCACCCCACGTCTTCTCTCTCCGCTACGGACCTCATGGCAACACTTCTTTTTGACGGCGTCTTTAGATTCGATGCCGACCACCCGGAACACCCGAACAACGACCGGCTGGTCTTTTCAAAAGGGCACGCTTCCCCCCTGTTTTACTCCCTGTGGGTTGCAGCGGGAAAGGTTACGGAAGATGAACTGATGACCTACCGCAAATTCGGCAGCCCACTCCAGGGCCACCCCACCGTCGACTTCCGTTATGCCGAGGCAGCGACCGGTTCCCTCGGCCAGGGCCTTTCAATCGGTGTCGGCATAGCGATGAACGCCAAGTATCTTGACAGGCTTCCCTACCGGACATATGTACTCCTCGGGGACAGCGAGATGGCAGAGGGCTCGCAATGGGAGGCAATGGAGATAGCGGCGTACTACAAGCTCGACAACCTGATCGGCATCATCGACGTGAACCGGTTGGGGCAACGAGGAGAAACCATGTATGGATGGGATCTCGACGTCTACGCAAGGCGGATCGCTGCCTTCGGCTGGGAAACGATCCTGATTGACGGCCATAATTTTTCAGAGATTCGCGCCGCTTATCAGAAAGCGGTGAAAGGCGCAGGCAAGCCCACAATGATCATTGCCAAAACCATCAAGGGTAAAGGTGTCCCTCTCGTTGAAGATAAGAACGGCTGGCACGGTAAGCCCCTGAACAGAGAACAGCTCAAGGAGGCGCTTCAGGTCCTGGGGGAAGTCGACAGGTCGCTACGCGGGGAGATAGCTAAACCGGCGGATGTTAAACCTGAAAAGCCAGCAGTCGCATTCGTTTCGGGTCCTTCATACGAACCGGGGAAACCTGTGGCCACCAGAAAGGCGTACGGCAACGCGCTGAAACGCATCAAGCCGGGATATCCCGCCATTGTCGCCGTTGACGGGGAAGTGAGCAATTCCACCTTCGCGGAGATATTCAGAGATGCTTACCCGGACCAGTACTTCGAAATGTATATCGCCGAGCAGAATATGGTGGGGGTAGCTCAGGGGCTCAATACGAGGGGAAAGATTCCCTTTGCTTCTACCTTCGCGGCATTCTTCACGCGCGCCTTTGATCAGATCAGGATGAGCCAGTATTCACGGGCGAATATGAAGTTTGCCGGCTCCCATGCCGGCGTCTCTATTGGCGAGGACGGCCCTTCCCAGATGGGTCTCGAAGATATAGCCATGTTCAGGACGATCCAGGACAGCCTGGTGCTCTACCCTTGCGATGCCTACGCAACGGAGCGGCTCGTCGAAGAAGCTGCAAAACAGAAGGGCGTCGTCTACATTCGCACGACGAGGGAGGCAACACCGCTTCTCTACGGCCCGAAAGACACGTTCCCCATTGGAAAATGCAAGGTCTTGAAGCAAAGCGATAACGACACCGTTGCCGTGATCGCCGCCGGAGCGACGGTCTTCGAGGCTCTGGGCGCATACGATGAGCTGAAAAAGGAAGGTATCCAGGTCCGCGTGATCGACCTTTACTGCGTAAAGCCCATCGAGAAAGAGACGTTTAACGAAGCCATTGGCCGGGTTGGACGCATCATCACCGTTGAGGATCATCGGCCGGAAGGGGGCATTGGCGAAGCGGTAAAAAGCGTCGTTGCGGAGAGCGGCAAAGCGGTGCCCGTTTACTCCCTAGCCGTAAAAAAACTTCCAAAAAGCGGTAAGCCCAACGAGCTCCTCGACTACGAGGAGATATCGAAAAACGCGATCATCAAAAAGGTAAAGGAGGTACTATGAAGCCCGCCGGCCTGAAGACGCGGATATTCCTGGACGGGGGAGACCCTGACGAAACAAAGCAGGCTATCGATCTCCTCGGATTTCTTGACGGGCAGACAACAAATCCCACGCTCATATCGAAGAACCCCGAAATACGCAAGCACCTTGATCGAGGGGCGCGTTTCAATGAGAAGGAGATCCTCGCCTTTTACCTGGACGTCGTGAAAAAGATCTCGACAATGATCCCTCAGGGATCGGTTTCGGTAGAGGTCTACGCTGATCTCTCCACGCCGGCCGACCGGATGCTGGCCCAGGGAAAAGAGATGTTTGGCTGGATCCCCAATGCGCACATCAAATTCCCCACCTCGAAGGAGGGCCTGAAGGCGGCCGAACAGGCAATAAAAGAGCGGCTCCGGGTGAACATGACCCTCTGCTTCTCGCAGGAGCAGGCAGCCGCGGTCTATGGCGCCACACGCGGTGCAAAAAAAGGTGAGGTCTTCGTATCGCCGTTCATAGGGCGGCTCGACGACAGGGGCGAGAATGGCATGGATCTGATCGCCAATATCCTTAAGATGTACGGCAAGGGGGATGGTCATGTAGAAGTATTAACAGCGAGCGTAAGGACGCTTGACCACCTGCTATGCGCGATCAAGCTGGGCTCCGATATCATTACCGCGCCCTTTACCATTCTTAAGGAATGGGGTGAAAAGGGGCTCCCCATGCCGAAAGATGACTACGTATACGACCGGGGCAAACTCACGGCCATCCCGTATCAGGATATAGACCTTTCGAAAAAGTGGCAGGAGTACGATATTTTCCATGATCTCACGGTCAAAGGCATGGAACGGTTCTCCGCTGACTGGAATGCATTGATTAAGTAACCCTACCAGGTGAAAACATGGCAGAGACTGTACAGCACGTCGAGATAAGGCCGGCTTTTCGCACGATCGGAACATGCGAGATCGAGATCCCGCCGCCGGCCTGCATTGTGATCTTCGGCGGTTTTGGGGACCTGACCAGGCGAAAACTGATGCCGTCGCTCTACCGTCTTCACAAGCAGAAGCTCCTTCCGGAACATTTCTTTGTGTTTGGTGCCGATCGCGTAAAAGTGGAACGCGATCAGTACCTCGAGACGATGCGGACCGCTGTTAAGGAGGGCGCTCCTGCCGATTATGACGAGGAAGGTTGGGCCGACTTCGCGTCGTCGCTTCACTATGCCTCCTTCGATTTTGACATTGCCGAGACTTACGTCAGCAATCTGAAGGATAAACTCGTACCCCTGGAAGGGAAATACCAGACGGCTGGTAATCGCATCTTCTATCTTGCGATACCGCCCACAGCCTTTGAAACGGTCGTGCTCAACCTCGATAAAGCCGGACTCTCGAAAATGCGTAAGAGTGGCTATCCCTACGTGGTGATCGAGAAACCCTTCGGGCGTGACCTCGAATCAGCGAAGCACCTGAACCGCATTCTCCAGGCCTGTTTTTCAGAAAAGCAGGTTTTTCGCATCGACCATTACACCGCCAAAGAGACGGTCCAGAATATGTTGATGTTCCGCTTTGCCAACGCCATTTTCGAGCCGCTCTGGAACCGCAATTACGTTGACCATGTACAGGTCACCGTGGCTGAGACGCTTGGCGTTGAGCACAGGGCCGCGTATTATGAGGAAGCAGGGGTGATCAGGGACATGTTCCAGAGTCATCTGTTTCAGGTCCTGGCGCTCACGGCGATGGAGCCTCCGGTGACCTTTGAGGCTGATGCGGTAAGCGACGAGAAGAATAAGGTCTTCCGTTCCATCAGGCCCTTTCCTCTCGAAAGGCTGGCCGAGTTTGTTGCGATCGGACAGTATGGGAAGGGCGAGATCGATGGCGAGCCCGTTCCCGCATACCGGGAGGAACCCGGCGTCTCCGCTGCATCGCCAATACCCACCTATGCCGCCATGAAGATCTTCGTGGACAACTGGCGGTGGACTGGCGTCCCGTTCTATCTCCGATCCGGAAAAAGACTGAAGCGGGCCAGACAGGAGGTGTCGATTCATTTCAAGGCCGTTCCTCACTTAATGTTTGCGGATATGCTGGAGAACAGTATCGAGCCAAATACGCTGATCTTCAGGGTACACCCTGACGAGGGTATCGGTCTCACATTCCAGACGAAGAAGCCCGGCACGAGGTTCTGTCTGAGCCCCGGGCCCATGGTGATGAATTTTTCCTTTGGATCGGCAGGACTGGATGCATACGAATGGGTGCTCCTCGACTGCATGCTCGGAGACCAGATGCTCTTCCTGAGAGAGGAGGCCGTGGAGCAGACATGGAGGCTGCTTACGCCTCTCATAGAGAAACTTGAGGCGACAACGGAGGCAGGGATATTCCCCAACTATGCTTCTGGCTCCGAAGGGCCCGAAGAAGCGAAACAGCTCTTTGAGAAAAGTGACTGTACATGGATGCCGCTGTGACAGCAGGGGCAAGGGGCAAGGGGCAAGGGTCACGGAACCGCAAAGAATAATAAAGAGCTCCACAGATTACCCGACAAAACTTGAGGTTTTTTCCGACCTGGAAGCGCTGAGCCGTGCAGCAGCTCAGCGCTTTGCCGACGCCTCTGTCGAGTCTATCGTCTCAAAAGGAAAGTTCACCGTTGCCCTGTCGGGAGGCTCCACACCGAGGAGTCTCTATCTGCTTCTCGGCTCGGATCACTATAGCCGCACTATCGACTGGCTAAACGTGCATATCTTCTGGGCAGATGAACGTTGCGTGCCTCGTGATGACGAACAGAGTAACTTCAAGCTCGCATTCGACACATTTCTGGCAACGGTACCGATTCCTGACGAAAACGTGCACAGGATCGAGGGTGAGGAATCGCCTGACCGTGGCGCGAAGGAGTACGAAGCTGATCTGCGTGAATTTTTCGGAGAGTCCGTGCTCCCCGCCTTCGACCTCATCCTGCTGGGACTGGGCGAAGACGGCCACACAGCATCACTCTTTCCGGGCTCGCCCGCATTGGCCGAACAAGACCATCTGGCAGTCGCGGTCGATAAGCGACCTCCGCAACCCGACAGGATAACGCTTACCCTGCCAGTTCTGAACAACGCGCTTCGGATCATCTTCCTCGTTTCCGG
>JADGQN010000339.1 GCA_017881765.1 Syntrophobacterales bacterium
CCTTCGTCGGATCCGACTCGTCATCGTACATGATCAGCTTGACGGGCAGCTTCTTACCATACTCCTTGATGAAGATGCCGCCGTCCTCGTTGATATGCTGCACGGCTATCTCGTAGCCGTCCTTCACCTCTATGCCGTTTGCGGCAAACCTGCCCGTGAGGGGCAGGGTGCAGCCTAGCTTGATGGCATCCGGCGCCGAACCCGCGGACTGAGCGGCGGTAACGCACACGAAGAGAATCAGGCTGCCGACAACAAGAGCACCGGGAATGGAACACATAATCCGTTTCATAATTAACCCCCTATTTTATCTGAGCTGGTCGATGACACGTGTCGTGTCATCGATATCTTATGGCCTCTCGGCCATTTGCTTTATTGCGTTAATCCTTCTTCCGGAAAGGCACTCCTAAGTGTCGCACTTCGTGGCATCAGGACGAACAGTCTTCTTCCCTCCGCCCATAATCAGCGACAACTTTTCCCACACGCTGGCCAGACCTCTGGGGAAGAAAAGCACGACGAGGATAAAGATGATGCCGAATATCACAACATGCCCTTTCCCGAGAGTGAGGGCAAATATTTCCTTTAACCCCACGTAAAATATTGCTCCGTAAACCGGCCCAAAGAAGGTCCCGGAACCGCCGATGAAGGTGACGAGGATGGCATCGAAGCTCCAGAGTGGTGAAAAGCCTTGGTAATAATAAAGGGCGACCTGGTAATAGGCAAACAGGGCTCCCGCTACGCCGGTCGTGAAGGCGCTGATAAGGAGGGCCTGGAGCTTACGCCTGAATACGTACACGCCCAGGCTGCCCGCTGCATCCGAGTCCTCACGGACGGCAACCATCCCGATACCTAGCTTTGATGAGGCCAGACGCCAGACCATTATAGTCGAAGCGAGGGCAAGCACCAGCGCCGCATAGTACCGGGTCGTATTGCTGTAGCCGGCCATGTAAGCGGGCGGCAGGAAGCTCTCGGTAACAAAAACGTTCGTCGCCATGAGATTGCATATGATCGTCAGGGCCAGAGTGCCCATGGAAAAGTAAGCGCCTTTAAGCCTCAGACAGGGGAAGCCGATGATTGCCGAAACGATCATGGCTGCCAGGCCTCCCGCTCCTATTGACAAGTAGAAGGGCAATCCGGCGACCCAAAGCATACGACCGACGAGTGCGCCCATACCGAAGAATGCGGCTTGGCCCAGACTGACAAGCCCCGTGTAGCCGGCTAGGACATTGAAGCCCTGGCCAAGGAGGATGTAGAGAAATACATAGAACAGGATATCCTTGATGTAACCAAGCGGGATGACCAGCGGAAGGCCGGCGGCAGCGACTAAAAGTCCGATCAGTACTATGGCTGGCCATCTTCTGCCCATGCATCTCTCCTCTATCTTTCGCTCCATTGGGGCATAGGAAATATCGGCTTTGCAACCGCATATTTCTTGGGCCACACGGGAACGTAGGTCCCTTTCTGCCACTGGCACAGGTAGACATTCAGCTCGAACGTACCGTCTGGTCTGACCTTCACGGGACCCCCCACAGTCATCATCTCAGTTTTTGCCAGAGCGTCCCTTATCTTGTCCCTGTCAAGCGAGCCTGCGCGTTCAATTGCATTCGCCACCACCTGAACGTCCACATAGCCCGTTCCGACGCCGCACCACGGCATCTTCCCAGCCAGTCGCTTTTTCGCGTCGGCTAGAAGCCGCGTATTGCCGGGCCACGGCAAGCCGGGGATCCATGCCTCAAGTGTGGACACGTATTCGCCGAGTTCGTGCTGGCCTCCTGGCCATCCGCGGTCGGAAGACGCCTGAGTCATATCGACAACCTGCGGATTGTAGTTCAGCTCCTTCATCTGGCGCATCATGGCCATTCCCTCGGGCGGTGTCGGATGGCTTATCCAGACCTGGGCGCCTGCTGCCTTGCATTTGGCTATGATCATGCTGAAGTCTGTTGCGCCAAGGGGGTAGGTCTCTTCGACCACCGTTTTAAAATTGCCCTCTTTGTCCTTATACTGTCCCTCTTTGGCGATCCGGGCCTTGAACTCGGCCAATTCATCAAAAGCCGCTTCCGACCTCGACATGACGAAGGCAACGGTCTTAACGCTCTCCTTGCCGAAAATCTCCGCTATAGCATCAAGCAGCTTCGGGTGGTCGGGCGAGGCCTTGTGAAAGGGGGAGAAGAGGTACTTGTAGCCCTGCTTATGGGGCCTGAGCTGGCCGAAGTGGGAGATGACGATGGGCACCTTGTTCTTCTCGGCTATTGCGACAAGGCTCGCATTAATAGTCGTGGAGAACGAACCGAGGTACGCAACAACTTTCTCGTCCGTATTCATCTTCTCGTAGCGCGTGACCGCCTTCTGCGGGTCCGACTCGTCATTGTACATGACAAGTTTGACCGGGATCTTTTTCCCGAACTCCTTGACGAAGATGCCGCCATCCTCGTTGATATGCTGGACCGCGATTTCGTAGCCGTCTTTCACTTCGATACCGTTACCTGCGAATCTACCGGTTAGAGGCAGCGTGCACCCGATGACTATCTGATCGGGGGCTGTAGCTGCCGGAACCGGAGCGACCCAGAACAGCACAAGAACCATAGCCAATAACGCTGTGAAAATCTTCCCTGTAGCCTGCCCCTCCATGTTACTCTCCTTTTTTAGCGCTGTTTAGAAAACAACCCCTGAGGTCTCCATATAAGCACCGCCAGAAAGATTACAAGACCGATGACTTCCTTGTAAGGGCCCATGAATATGCTTCCGATCGCTTCCAGCACACCGAAGAACAGGCCGCACACGAACACACCGCCTACGTTGCCCGTTCCTGCCAGAACAGCGACCAGCAAAGACTTGAGTGTCCAATCCATCCCGATCGTCGGATCAACGCCGGAGCTGAGCAGTACCAGAGCTCCGGCACAGGCACCGAGCGCCGTGGCTATCCCCGTTGCAATGGAATAGGTCCGACCGATATTCACGCCTGTGAAGGAGGCCGATTCCGCGCTCTGGGCCGTTGCCCTGATCGATTTGCCGAGATACGTCTTCTTTAAAAAGAGGTGGAGTCCGACGATGAGAAGGGCGGCCAGGATCAGGCTGAGCAGACCGACGCAGGGGATTTGTATGCCGAGGAACCCGAAGGAGAGCCCCTGGTAGAAGGTGCTGACAGTCCTTATGTTGCCTGTCCAGGCTATGGTGGTCAGGTTGTCCAGGACGAGGATAAGCCCGAATGCCAGGAGCATTGAGTTCCTGACCTTGACTTCCGTGGGGAGCTTCGTCGTCGGCGCAAAAAGCGTCCTGTAGAGAAAGGCCCCGACCAGGAAAAATATGATGGCCACCAGCGGGAGCGACAAAAGAGGATCGATACCGTAAAGGTTAAAGAACCAGAAAGCGGCGTAGGCGCCCAGCATGACCACGGAACCGTGGGCAATCTGGAGAATCTCCATGACGCCGAAGACAAGTGCCAGGCCCACGGCGGCGAGCCCATAGAGCGATCCTACATAGACCCCGTATACGAGAACCTGCAAATAGACATGAAGCATGTTAGGTTTCGATCCTTCCTAGGTAATTCCTAAGTAAGCGGCCTTGATGTGACCGTCTTTCAGCAGTGATGCCGATTCCCCCTGAGTGACAATGCGTCCGTTCTCGATGACGTAGCCCCTGTCGGCCAGCTTGAGGGCGGAGAAGACATTCTGCTCGACTATGAGAATGCTCATACCCTCATCGCGTATACGCTTCACCAGCTGAATCATCTGTTTGACCATGATCGGTGACAACCCGGAAGACATCTCGTCGATGAGAAGCAATGCCGGATCCGACATGAGCCCTTTAGCTATCGCAAGCATCTGCTGTTCACCGCCGCTCAGGCTTCCGGCCATCTGGTTCCTTCTCTTCGAGAGTATCGGGAACATGTCGAACATCCGCTCCAGGTTCTTCCCCTTCCCTTCCCTTGCCCGCCTGATAAAGGCGCCCATCTCCAGGTTCTCGACGACGGTCATTCCCGGGAAGAGACCCCTGCCTTCCGGCACCATATAGATACCCGCTTCGACTATGACATGAGTCGGAACCTTGCTCAAAGAGACCCCATTGAAATCAAGGCTCCCTTTCCGGATCCGGACCATCCCCGTGATGGCCCGCAGAAGAGTGCTTTTCCCGGCGCCGTTGGCCCCTATGAGGGCAACTATCTCGCCCTTATTAACCGTAAGCGACACGCCCCAAAGGGCCTGAAGGTCGCCGTAGGATAGATCGATGCCATCGACGCGAAGCACTACAATTCTCCTCCCAGATAAGATTCCACAACCAGCGGGTTTGCCATGACATCGGCGGGGGAGCCTTCCGCTATTTTCTTTCCCGCGTCCAGCACGATGATCCTCGTAGAAAGCTCCACGACCGCTTTCATCACATGCTCCACAAAAGCGATCGCTATATGCAGCCCGTGTATCTTTCTTATTATTTCCATCGCTGTTTCTGTCTCTACAGAATTGAGTCCGGCTATTACCTCGTCGAGAAGGAGCATGCGCGGCTTGGCGCCGAGTGCGCGGCCGAGCTCCAGCTTCCTGCGTTCGGCGAGGGTTAGCTTGCTCGCCGGCACGTCCTTCTTATCGCTGAGCCTGACAAAATCTAAAAGCTCCTTCGCTTCTTCTCTTGCCTGCCTGACACTACGGGCTGGAGAGGCGCCGTACAGCCTGCCTACCAGCACGTTTTCAAGGGCGGTTAGGTTGGTGAACGGCTTTACATGCTGGAATGTCCTAACGATACCGCGACGTGCAACCTCGTCACTGTTTGCCGATGTAATGTCTCTGCTCTCGAACGTGATCGTGCCCGAATCGGGTTTCAGAAACCCTGTGATGAGATTGAGCAGCGTCGTCTTCCCTGCGCCGTTGGGACCTATAATGCCGAGTATCTCCTCTTGGCCGAGGGTAAAATCAACCGCTGCGACGGCCTGCAGTCCGCCGAAAGACTTACTCAAGCCTTTAACCTGAAACATGTCCACGCCCGGCGCCCTGTTTACCTGGCGCTCCAGCTGGGCATAGGAAACACGGGATTCGCTACGGCGAATTTCTTCGGCCACACAGGTACATAGGCCCCTTTCTCCCACTGGCAGAGGTAGACTGTAAGTTCGAATGTGCCGTCGGGACGCACCTTCACAGGCCCACCGACGGTCATCAAGTCCGCTTTTGTGAGCGCCTCTCTCACTTTCTCTCTATCGAGCGAACCGGCACGCTCGATAGCGTCGGCCAGCACCTGCACATCCATGTAGCCGGTTCCCACGCCACACCACGGCAGTTGTCCATTGAGTCTCTTTTTCGCGTCCTTGATGAGCCGGTCATTCTTTGGCCATGGAAGGCCGGGAATCCAGTTCTCCAAAGCAGTAACATACTCCCCCACCTCTTTAGTATT
>JADGQN010000340.1 GCA_017881765.1 Syntrophobacterales bacterium
GATTCGCTCCTGGAGCAACAGCATGGTCGCCTGGAACATGGGTTCCGACTCAAATCGCTTCTGCATCGGACGGTCCAGGAGCACATAGGCCAGAGAGAGGAAGCTCATACCCTGATGATGTGCCATGAAGGAGCGGATCACGGCGCTGGATTGTCCACGCGGCAGACGGGAAGGAGTGAAGTCGATTGCTTCATAGAAACCGTACATTCCGGCAAAGCCCTCAGCTGCGAGTCGCTCGAGATTCAGGCATGCCTCTTCGGGCGCCACCGTCAGCGCCAGTGCCGAGGCATAGGGCGCAATGACCAGATCCTCGGCGAGCCCGCGTTTGAGACCCAGGCCGGGTACGCCAAAGGCGCGATACTGGTAGTTGAGATGAACGTCGATTGCGTTGTAGGCGGATTCCGAACTGCCCCAGGGCACCCCGCGTTTCTTCCCATACTCGATCTGCCGGGCCACTGCCGCCTTGCAGGTCTGGTCGAGCAGTGTGTGTTCGTACGTCGGCATCACCAGGAGCGGCATGAGGTATTCGAACATCGAACCGCTCCACGAAAGGAGGATCTGCTCTCCACCGGCAGTGGTCAGCAAACGTCCCAGGGCGAACCAGTTCTCCTGCGGCAGCTTTCCCTGCGCAATCGCTATGAAACTGCAAAATCTTGCTTCCGAAGCCAGCAGATCGTAGTAACTCGGGTCCCGCCGACGTTCCCCGACGTTGTACCCGATAGCCAGGAGATTGCGTGCCTCGTCGAAAAGGAAGTCGTATTCCATGTTATTAGCGAGTTCATCAATTTTCCGTGCCAATCCTTCGATAGCCCTAATCCTCGCTCCGGCGCGCTGGCTCGCCTCTGTAACATAGGGGCGAACCGCGTCCGCCCAAGGGCGCACACTGTGCACCCCTCCATCAAGGTTGGCCAATTGGCGCAGCGTCGGGATTTCATCGATATCCGGCATCTCGCGGAGCCTGTCCGGTGATGCCGGCAATGATGTCCAGGCCGTGAGAAACGTCAGTTCATCGAGGGCGGCCCGGCATTGCCCGGCAAGGGCATGCGCCCACCCCTTTGCCTGGCTCTCGGGGTCCTCATCGAGAACCTTGACGCCGGTGACCACTTCCGCGGCGGACGTTGCCAACTGCTCAAGGCTCAGCCGCGCCGCCGCCAGCGTGGTGGGCGGGGAATCGATTGCGGACTTCAGCATTTTTTGCAGTTGCACGAGTTGGTCCGAAGCGGTTTTGCCATCGATGTCCTCGAGGACACGGATGGTGTCGCTGATTCCCTCAAACACCCGCGATCCCAGAATCCGGTCGTCGGTAAGTGCGAGCAGTCCCTGCCGCAGCGTCAACAGATGGCCGGCAAGGTTGCCGCTGTCCACGGTCGAGATGTAGGCAGGTTGCAGCGGTTGCAGGGATTGCGTGTCGTACCAGTTGTAAAAGTGGCCTCGGTGACGTTCCAATGCTTCCATCGTAAGGAGTGCATTTGCCGTGCGTTCAAGGAGTTGTCCCGCCGGGATGTAGCCGAAGTCGTAGGCGGACAAATTTGCGAGAAGGGCCAGGCCCATGTTGGTCGGCGACGTGCGATGCGCAATTACGGCAACGGGATGCTCCTGAAAATTGTCAGGGGGCAGCCAATGATCTTCCGGGCCGACGAAGGTTTCGAAAAACGCCCAGGTCTTGCGGGAAAGTTTCCGGAGAAAGGTGGTCTGGTCAGCCGTCATCCTTGCTTCGCGACGAGCAAGCGGCCGGCTGATCCACCAGGCGACGACAGGAGAGACAAACCAGAGGCACAGTATGGGCCCGGCCACCACCAATGTCACCGGCCTCGAAAGCGTGAGATCGATAATTGCGGCACCGGCAAGAACCGGGGCGATCCACATGGATCGGCAAAAAGAACCGAGGTCCGTGCGGTTACTGCCATAGTGTACGTCCGACGTACTCCATTCGAGAAGCCGCTTATGGGTGACCAGCATCCGCCAGCCCGTGCGCACAATCGCATCGAGACTGAAAAACGCCTCGTAAGGAAGGCAGGTGAGCGTAAATGCCGCCTGAGCGAAGTGCCGGCCGGCGGTATGCAGGTTGGCAGCGAGGTGCTGGCCCAGAAGCACGTCACCCGGCTTCTGCAGCACTTCCAGCAGAGAGGCAATCAGAGAAGGAAGCAGGATGATCCCGAGCACTGATAGGGTCCAGAACCAGGCCGATGGCAAGACCGTCCAGCCCATCAGCAAAAGGAATGTCAACGCCGCGGGCACGAGACTGCGCCGCAGGTTGTCGAATATCTTCCATTGGGACAGCCATGAGAACGTATTCTTTTTAAGTCGCGCATCAGGGCCGGGAAGACCTGACAGTAACCATCGCAGGAGTTGCCAATCACCGCGAATCCAGCGATGCCTACGGTTCACGTCTGCACTGTAGCTATGCGGATATTCCTCATAGAGCATTACATCGCTCAACAAACCCGCCCGCGCATAACATCCTTCCAGAAGATCGTGGCTGAGGATACGGTTCTCGGGAAAACGTCCTTTGAGCGTTCGCTCGAAGGCATCAACCTCGTAAATGCCCTTGCCGATGAACGAACCTTCGCCGAACAGGTCCTGGTAAACATCGGAAACGGCACGCGTATAGGGATCGATACCGGGCTCGCTTCCGCACATTGCCGCATACCGCGACCGGTTCATGCCGGGCAGGCTCACGGCGACCCGTGGCTGGAGGATGCCGTAACCCTCACAGACACGCTGCTTGTCTTCGTCGTAGCGCGCACGATTCAGCGGGTGAGCCATGGCGCCCACAAACTGCCACGCCGCATCGCGCGGCAGTTGCGTATCCGTGTCCAGGGTGATCACATACTTCACGCTCGATAAGACTGCCCTGTCGCCGACGACAAGCGAAAAGCGATCCCCCGCATTTTCCCCACCGCGCAGGAGAGCATTCAATTCCGCAAGTTTCCCCCGTTTGCGCTCGTAACCCATCCAGATCCGCTCTTGAGGATTCCATCGACGGGGGCGATGGAAAAGAAAGAAGGTGTTGCCTTTGGGACGGCCGTACTTGGTATTCAGCTCTTCGACCCTTTGCCGGGCAAGCCGCACCAGCGGTTCGTCCTCGGGGAGCGTTTCCTCCTGTGCGTCTCGAAAATCGGTCAACAGGCCGAAGTGCAGGTTAGCGTCCCGATTTGCCAGGAACCGCACTTCAAGCGCCTCGATCAGATCCTCTATATTCTGCGTGCTTTTGAGCATCGTCGGAACCACGGCCAGTGTTCGGAATTCCGGCGGTATCCCTTTGGAGAAGTCCATGCGCGGCAGCGGACGGGGTGTCGCCAGCAGCGTCGCCAGCCAATTCACCAGCGCAACGGCAAGCTGACTTACGCTTAAAACTGAGAGGAGTACAATCAGAACAATTGCCCATCCCGCTAACGCACCGACATGCGCCTTCGCCAGAAAACCCCCGACAAAGATTGCCGTTATCAGCGCGATTGTACCCAGATAGAGGAGGAAAGGAAACCGGCGGCTCCAGCTCTGAAGGTATTCAGATGGGGAAAGGCGTACCTCCAGCGCCTGCTCGAGTTGGCTCAATCCCTTATCGATCAGGAAGAAGCCGACATGTCCCGCGCGATCATCGCCGCTGTTCCCGTTCGCACCCTCCTGCACCAGCCCGATCGCTTTACGCGCCACCTCACTCTCGGAAAACAGGCTGTGTTTCGCTATCTTTTCCACGACATGGCGGTAACGGTCGCGGGTAGAAAAATCCATTGTACCGTAAACACCGCCAGGGTCCTCGCGGAGCACTTGGTCGACAACGCTCATCGACTCGACGAACTCTTGCCAGTCCATCGCACTCAGGAAACGAAGACTGCCGATGCTGTTGCTCATGGATACCTGATCGGCAGCCTGTTGTTGGTTCTCCTCCTGCACCAGTTGCCGAATCGTCTGGCCGCACTCGGAGAGCCGCTGCTCAAGCCACGTAAGCGGCAATGACAGAGCAGGACCCTGTCCCTGCAGGCGGCGTGTAATTTCCGCGATAAAAGAACTCACCAGCGGCGGGTTCGATCGCGCCATGTCTGCGATCACCAGAATCAGGCTCTTCGGGTCCTTCACAGCGCTCTCCGCCATCTGGTCTGCCCAATAATCGGCCAGGTTGCGGTCGATTCTATCGGTGGCGATCCGAGCGGCAATGCGTCGGAGATTTTCGATCAGCGCCAGGCGCAGCATGATGGGAATGGCCCACAATTCTCCTAACTTCAGGGACGTGACGGTCTGGTAGGCTGCTGCAAATCTGCTGAGAATCTCCGGATCGACCCGTCCGTCGCCATGTGAGATCATCTCCAGCGCAATGTCATATACGCGCGGCAGAGAAGCCGACGGACCATTCATCAGGCGAGGGAGTTCCCGGCTGTACCCCTTTGGCAAATGCCTCCGGGCGGTGCGTATCTGCTCTTCAATCAGATAGAAGTTGTCGAGCAGCCATTCCCCGGCCGGCGTAATCCTGCGGTTTGCCTTAACCGCCTCCGTCAGCAAATCCTGGACGCCAATCAGGAGGTCTGCATTCTCAGCCAGCCGTGTCAGAAGCCGATCCGGAGCCTGTCCCGGGCTTAACGTGTGTGAGCCTGCGAGAATCTTGCCATGCTGCTCCATCTGATCGGCGCTGAATAACTCCGCTCGCAGTGGCGGCTCGAAACAGGCGTACTTTTGTGCCAAACCGTTTTTACGAAGACTTGTCCACGACTGAGACAGGTTCTCGAAAATGGCCTTGGGGATGAACTTCACTTTTGAAACCTCCGGGGTTCTGCCTGACAAAAACTAAGGGTAAAGAGGCGCTGCTCAGGCGCTGATGCCTCCATTGGTCGAGTCGGACAACATCCGTCTGAGTTCCTCCCCCTGCACGATTTCCTTCTCTGACAGAAGATGGGCAAGATTATCCAAGACTTTCCGGCGTTCTGACAGAATGTTGCGCACCCTTTGATGGGTCTGCTCCATCACGGCGGAGATTTCCTCATCAATCTGGGTCGCCTTTGTTTCGCTGTAGGTTTTATTGGGGGTATAGTTTTCCGGGAGAAACATGGGCTGACGAGCGGACTCATAAGTCACCAGTCCCAGGCGATCGCTCATCCCATATTCCGCAACCATGGACCGGGCAATGGCGGTTGCCCGCTGCAAGTCATTTTGCGCCCCCGTGGATATTTCTCCAAAAACCAGTTCCTCCGCCACCCTCCCCCCTAAAAGGACGGCCAGCCGGTCCAGCAGTTCGGGGCGCGTCATCAAGTAGCGATCCTCCGTCGGCTGTTGCTGGGTATATCCGAGCGCCACAATCCCGCGGGGAATAATGGATATCTTGTGCACCCGGTCCGC
>JADGQN010000341.1 GCA_017881765.1 Syntrophobacterales bacterium
TTGGTGAGCTAGTGGAAAATCTGGTTCAGCGATTTGGTCCTCCGATGACCAAGGCGCTCCTTGACCTTAACGGCGATGTGGATATGGAAATTCGCGTTGTGTTAAATCGTGAAACATATATAACGGAGGACCGCAAGAAAGCTGTGTTGTGGGACGGGGACACAGTGGCTTTCAGGGGTGCATCCTGAGGGTGAGTGATGCGGCCAGTCTGACCGCGCACGACCGACGGGAGAACAGATGAAGAGAAGCTTTAATCTCTCAGAAGAAAACTGGAAGGTCACATGGATGTAATTGATGCCATCAATGAAAGGAGGAGTATCCGGAGGTTCAAGCCGGACCCGGTACCAAGGGAGAAGATCGAGGAAATCGTGAGTCTTGCCATTCGAGCCCCTTCTGCCATCAACCTGCAGCCATGCGAGTTTACCGTGGTCATAGGTGAAGAGAAGGCGAGGTTGAGCCGACGGCTGCTCAAGGCTTACAAGGAGAGAAACATCTCGTGCAGTCCGGGGAACGTGAAACCGCTCTCGAAGAGGTTCACCTCGCGGGGCGTGGAGTCTTTCGAAGGTATGAAACCCTATCTCGACGAGATGGGATACGGTTTCAACCAATACATCAATGAAGGCAGCTGCAACTTTTATGGAGCGCCTCTTGCCATCATCATCTGCCTCGACAACGCATTCTCGAAAGCCAGGCTCGTAGATATCGGGGCAGCGCTCGGATACCTGCTGCTGGCAGTGCACAGCCTTGGATTGTGGACCTGTCCCATCGGTCTCATCACGGCCTACGAGGACGACGTGAAAGATGTGCTCAGTATTGCTGAAAATAAGGAAGTCGTGATCGGCGTTGCCCTGGGATATCCGGACTGGGAAAGTCCCATAAATCGGTTCGCCTCGCCGAGAGATAGACTCGACGCCTTCGTGCGATGGATCGAATGAGAAATCGATGGAAATCAGATGCTTTTTGACAGCTAGAGAAGAGTCATATTAGGAAAATTTTATTGATATCAAGCTAAGGCGGAGCATAGAAGTTTAGCACAAGAATATATTAAGCGGAGGCTACAGTGCCGTTTGGTTTCAGAAAGGGAAAACGTTCAGCCGGAATGAGTAGGCAAGGCAGATCCGAGAAGGGAATGGGAGGCTTTGGTCCCGAAGGACCTCCTGCCAATTGCATATGCCCTCAATGCGGCCTCGTCGTCCCCCATGAGCCCGGCATCCCTTGTTTTCAAAAAAAATGTCCGCAGTGCGGCTCTTTTATGGCCCGTCAATTTCCTAAAATAGAATAGCATGGTCTGCACGGTGAGCCGTGGAAAGCACGAATAGTCACATGGAGTCGCTCAAACGGGGTCAAAGAGTAGCCATAACCGCAACTATTGCCATACTCCTCCTTGCGGTTGCTAAATTTGTCACCGGCTATCTCTTTGACTCCAGAATCCTCATTGCAGACGCCTTTCACAGCGGCGTTGACGTGCTTGCTCTTTTTGCTTCCTGGTTTGGCCTCTGGCTCGCCTCCCGAAAGGAGAGCGCGAGATTTCCCTACGGGCTGTATAAAGCCGAAACCTTTGTTACCCTTGTCATCGGGGTTCTCGTCATATGGGCCGGTTTTGAAAACCTGGTTGAGGGTTACAGGAAGCTTTTTCTCCTGGCTCCTCACCGTGCATTCCCGGCGCTGCCGGTCCTGGTAAGCGGCGTATCAGTCTTCGTATCGTATTTTGTAGCAAAGATTGAAAAAGAAACAGGCGCTTTCATTAATTCAGGAGCTCTTCAGGCTAATGCATCCGAGGCGTTTCTCGATATTGGCACCTCATCGGTCGTTCTCGCGGGCATTCTTTTGGCCCATGCAAAGATTCCCTATATCGAGGGTTCTATTGTGATGCTCATCGCCCTGCTCATTATCAGGCTCGGTCTGAAAAACGTATGGACGCCGATTCTGATCCTTCTTGATGCGAGCCTTGACCCGAAGCTGCAGGAAGAGATAGAGGAAAAGATATCCGCCGTTGCAGGCGTTAAGGGTGTGAGTGACGTGAAGATGCGCCAGTCCGGACCATTTAAAATGGTAGAATGTAACATCGCAACCGGTCCCTCGGTCTCCGTATATAAGGCGCATGAACTTGCGGATAAGATCGAAAATCTCATAGCAAGTGTCGGCATCACTCCCCGTGACTACATAATTAACATACCCGCAACCTCACCCCTGCTTTAGTCGTTTGGTTCTATTCCTTCCTCATGGTTTTGGGTTTTTTGGTTTTCGGCCGCCGTCGGCCGCTCAACCGTCTACACTATAGGAACGAAGTCCTATCTATCATGAGGGGGTGGACGGATGGTCAAGCAGTGCCTTTTCTGCGGGCGGTACTTTACCCCGGATTACCGTGTTAAGGAGAAACAGAAAGCATGTGCCCACGCTACGTGCAGAACAGCACGGAAAAAGGCCGCGCAGAAAAGGTGGTGTAACCAAAACCCCGGCTACTTCCGGGGGCGCTACCCCGATGTAAAGGCCTGGCGGGAGAAGAGAAGGATGATACAAGACGAGATACCCCCTGGAAAGGCGCACGTAGAGCTTGTTCTTCGCATCACGGACAAGAAAAAAACGATGATACAAGACGAGATATCCCTGACAAAACCATACGTGGAGCTTGTGCTTCGCATCCCGGACAAGAGAGAAACGATGATACAAGACAAGATCAGGCTGCAAAGTATTGGGAGAAGGACGTTTGCAGCGTATGGATACGATTAAGACGCGATACAAGACGAGATGGACGAAGAGGCCCTTCTCCCCTATCCTTTTCAAAAAGGGGAGGTTGCCATGGATGAGTTTAAGGCATGCCAGGTGAAACACCTCTATGAGGTCGAAAAGCTTTCCATGCGCCAGATCGCCGAAGAGCTCCGCATGGGCGTACGGACCGTCTCCCATACCATCAGAGGCAAAGAACCACCCAAACGGGAGAAAAAGCCCACGCTCCTCGAGCCGTATCTCAGACTCATTGAAACGTGGTATAGAGAGCACCGCCGGCTCCGGGCAACGCAGGTCTATAAGCGGCTCAAGGACTACGGGTACGAGGGAGGCTACACCACGGTGTCGATGGCCACCCGGGCCTTCCGCAAACCCAGGCGCCGGGTCTACCATGAGCTCGAATTCCTGCCTGGCGAATGTGCTCAAGTTGATTGGATGGAGGCGACGCTCCCCTTCGGGAAAGTCTACGGGTTTGTCTTTATCCTGGCCTATTCCCGGTACCTCGTTGCGCAGTTCTATCCCCGCTCGTCGATGGAGTTCTTCTTAGACGGCCACATTAAAGCCTACAACGAGATCAAGGGGGTGGCCCGCTGTAATTGGTATGACAACACCAGGCTCGTCATTATCCGAAGAAAACCGGAGCTCGCCCTGAATACCCAGTTTGTTGACTTCTCGTGCCACTTCCGCTTTTCCATCCATTGCTGCAACCCGGGCAAAGCCAACGAAAAAGGGCGCGTGGAACGCGTTATACAGGATATCCGAAATTTCGTCGAGACCCATGACTTCACCGACCTCGCGGACCTCAACAGAAAAGTAGACGCGTGGCGTAAGGAAAGGAATGAACGGATCCACCGGGCCACGGATACATCCCCCGCGTCCGCCCTCGCCGACGAATCGCTCCTTGGCCTGCCGGCCCTTCCGTATAGCCCGTACCGGGTGATCCCGGCGACCGTGGGCAAGACCGCCTTCGTCGAGTTCGACACGAACCGCTATTCGGTCCCGACCGACTGTGCGAGCCGTCAGACAACGATCTTCGCCTACCCCGACCACTTGGAGGTCATCGTGGAGGGCACGAAGCGGGCCCACCACGTGCGCTCCTTCGGACGGAACCAGAAGATCGAGCATCCTGCCCACCGGGAGACGCTCCTTGAGCGAACGCCCCACGGCAAGTATGAGCGGATCCTCAAGCTCATGTGCCATATGGGCAGCGAGATCGGCACGTTCATCAACCGGGCGGAGGCCGAAGGAGAGGATCCCTTCCGGAGCGCGCATGGCCTTTTCCGTTTGCTCAAGAGTTCCTCGAAAGAACTCCTCCTCTCGGCGGTACGGGAGGCAAATAGCCTCAACATCGTAAGACTCGGCTTCATCGAGAGTCTTCTTCTCCCCCGTGGCAGGGAAGATGCCGCGGTCTATCCCCAGCATACGCACCTGCTCGACATCACCTATCCAGAAAGGGAGCTTGCCGACTATGATGACCTTACCTGAACTGTGGAAGCACTTCACGTGGTTATCCGACCCTGAGAGCTACACCAAGGAAGAGCGTCTGCTCCTCGTCCGGTTCCTCGCGGAGGAATACCGCCTGCGGGAACAGAAGAAACGGGAGCACCTCCTGCGCATGTCGGGGATCAAAAGGGTGAAACTCCTTACCGACTTCGACTGGACCTTCAACCCGAAGATACCACGGGAGAAGCTCATGGAGTTCATGGCCACCGACTGGCTGAAGAAGCCGTGCAATCTCATCCTGGTCGGCCCTCCCGGGGTGGGGAAGTCGCATGTCGCGAGTGCCCTCTGCTTTGACGCGGTGACGAAGGGGAACCAGACGGTTTTTCTCACCCTCTTCGATCTCACCGCCAGGCTCACGAAGGCGAAAAGCGTCTACAGCCTCATCGATCACTACGCCAGGGTGCCCGTGCTCTGCCTTGATGAGGTGGGCTACGCGCTGCCCTCCCGCGAGCACGCCGACTACCTCTTCCAGATCATCACGAAAAGGGCGGAGATCGCAACAACCCTCGTGACCACGAATCTCGTTCCCTCTCAGTGGGGGAAGGTGTTCGATTCGGTGACGGCATCCGCCATCCTTGACCGGCTTACCCTGAACGGCACCTTCCTCACCTTTGACGGGAGGTCCTACCGGAACAGGAAAGGCGAAGGTTCATGACGCCAGGAATGGCGATCCATCAAAACAGCAGGGAAGATCCCGGTCTACCCTGTGGTCCTATCTGATGCCGAGCTGTCTGAGAGGTCGCGACGCCAATAGCACCCGTATGACCGGCACCTTGGAGGGGAGGTCCTATTAGGAGAAAGACGACGAAGCACCTGACCTGACGCGTAGTGATTGATCAAACATCAGGGAAAAGTTCTGCTCTCGGGATGAACCCTGTAAAGGGTGAGGTCTACCCTGGTGTCGTATTTGATGCCGTGCTGATTGCCAGAAATGAGGTCAAATTCATTGTCCCTGACACCAGCGGATATCGTGCCGGGGAGGTTAAGTGCGGCTCAAAAAGCCGATTCTTATGAGCAGAGTTCGGCCTTACAGTTCCTTATTAACTCATTAATTACCGCCGCCAACAGCGG
>JADGQN010000342.1 GCA_017881765.1 Syntrophobacterales bacterium
CGATGACCTGGGATGATGTGGATCGAAAACTGAAGCTGGCTACCCGCCGGACCGTCGAGCCAAAACGGATAGATAGATTGAGAGAACTGGTAACGCAGTTGGATGAGACAAAGAGATTGGACGGATTGATCGCCCCACTCACCCCCGGCAGGGACCTGTAATCAGCTCGGGATTCAGCTTCACAGGCATTCTCCTTTCCACTGTTTTGAAGGGGCGCACCTACCGGTGGCCCCTCCGCTATCGTTCAATTATTTCCTACTGCAGGGGAACCAAATTAGTGGCAACAATCTCCTTGGCATCGAAACCATTCTTGATGAAACCATACTTGGCGCAGAGGTCGATGCTGACCTGGATATCTTTCTTGTTTACCTTTGTATAGAACTTGGGCGGTGTAACCTTCTTCAGAAGGTTTACGTCCAGTTTTGTATACTTTGCGACGATAGCAGGCATCTGATCAGGATTCTTGTTGATAAAATCGGTGGCCTTATTGATGGCCTTGAGGAACCTGGTCATCTTGTCTTTGTTCTTCTCCAGAGATGATTTCTTGGCAAACCAGGCCGCTATCATGGCGCGCTCTGCTATCTCCGGAGGATAGAACCCGCCATAGAGCAACCGCGTCGTTCCTTCCGCCTCCGAAGCTGCTATAAATGGCTGGACATTATGGCACGCGTCCACTGCTCCTTCCTTGACGGCCGGCGCCTGACTGGGCATGGGGACTTCCACAAATTTCAATCCCTTGATATCCACACCGTGAAAGTCTGCAATGGCGAGGACAGCAAGATGGTTGACCGACTGAAGGGCGTTAACGGCAATTGTCTTGCCCGCCAGTTCTTTGACCGACTGAATTGGGGAATCCTTCTTCACGAGTATGCCGGCTGCGTTTCGATTGGCAGTACCGAAAAACGCGCCCGCGGCAATGAAGGTAAAATCGAAACCCTTCAGATAGGCCTGGGAGAGAGGAACCACAGCAGTCCAGCCTAGCTCCACGGAGCCGCTCTCGACCAGAGTCTGGCTTACTGAGCCTCCTTGCGCTACCTGTCCTTCCACCTTGAGCCCCTCCTCCTCGAAATAGCCCTTTTCCCAACCAACGTAAAGCTGCTGACAATCCATGATGGGAATGTAGGAGACCTTCATCGGAAGAAGTTCCTTGGCGTAACCAGAGCCCGCCGTAAAAAGAGCGAGTATGAGGCCGATACCCAGTACCAACACAACCTTCAAGCTACCCACCTTTTTCATGTTACCCTCCGTTGTTTGGATTTATGACGGCCTTCGCGGCCGCTTAAAGTCTTGTCTGGGTCACCTTCAGGTCGCAAGCTTCAAACTTATGAGTAGGAGACCAACGCCTGCGTTCCACGGGCTTATACCAGGTTGCATTCAAGAATAGATTCCCACGCGTAAGCACGTGGGAATCTCTTTTCGTTCAATCATATCTTATTGCAGGGGAAGCAAATTAGTCGCAACAATCTCCTTGGCATCGAATCCATTCTTGATGAAGCCGTACTTGGCGCATTGGTCGATGGAAACCTGGATCTCTTTCTTGTTGACCTTGGTATAGAATCTCGGTGGTGCGACCTTTTTCAGAAGGTTCACGTCCATTTTTGTATATTTTGCGACTATGGCAGGTATCTGATCGGGATTCTTGTTGATAAAATCGGTGGCCTTGGTCATGGCTTTGATAAATCTTGTCATTTTATCCTTGTTCTTCTCAAGAGATGATTTTTTGGCGAACCAGCTCGCAGCCATCATGCGATCAGCTATTTCAGGCGGATAGTACCCGGGGACAAGCATCCGTGTTATTCCTTCCGCCTCTGCGGCCGCTATAAAGGGCTCAGCGGCATGG
Source organism: Syntrophobacterales bacterium (assembly GCA_017881765.1). Classification (GTDB taxonomy): domain Bacteria; phylum Desulfobacterota; class Syntrophorhabdia; order Syntrophorhabdales; family WCHB1-27; genus JADGQN01. The sequence goes on from JADGQN010000342.1 coordinate 1,841, forward strand.
GCAGCATCCACCGCGCCTTCCTTGATGGCCGGTATCTGGCTGGGCATGGGGATTTCCACGAATTTCAGTGTCTTCGCATCCACGCCGTAGAAGTCTGCAAGCACGAGGACACCGAGATGGTTGATCGACTGAAGCGCATTGATAGCGACTTTCTTGCCGGCCAAATCCTTGAAGGACTGTATTGGGGAATCTTTCTTCACCACTATGCCGACGGTCTTCCGGTTAGTGCCATCGACAAACGAACCCGGCGCAATGAAGGCAAAATCAAAACCCTTCACGTAGGCCTGCGACAGAGGAACTACAGCAGTCCAACCTAAATCCACGGATCCGCTTTCGACAAGGGTCTGACTCATCGATCCGGACTGGACGGTCTGCCCTTCGACCTTGAGCCCTTCCTCCTCAAGATAACCTTTCTCCCAGGCAACGTATAACTGCTGGCAATCCATGATGGGAATGTAGGAGACCTTCATCGGAAGAAGTTCCTTGGCGTAACCTGCGCCCGCCGTAAAAAGAGCGAGCAAGAGGCCAATACCCAATACCATCACTGCATTCACTATACTCATCTTTTTCATAGTGTCCTCCCTTATTTTGATTTATGATGCCATTCTTGATTGTCTTAAAATCTTCTCTGATTCTTCTTCAGATCACAGCCTCAAACTTGGCCTTATGCCAGCCGATCAGGGTCCTATTCAGATAACGGAGCAGGGCGTTGAGCGCATAACCGACGATGGCCACGAGAAAAATCCCTGCGTACATCTCCGGAATGTCGAACCTTCGCTGCATCAGCAGGATAAAACGGCCGATCCCGTTGAGGGCCCCTACCATCTCAGCAATAATATCCACAATCAAAGCAATGGGCAACGCGACTCTCCACCCTGTGAAGATCTGGTGAAGAGAAGCAGGTAGGATCACCTGGAGAATAACTTCGTACCGGTTTCTCCCGAACGTCTTTGCCGTATCTACGAGCGTAGGTTCAACACTCCTGACCCCGTCCATTGTGTTGATGAGGATGGGAAAAGAGCAGGCGAAGGCAATGACCAGAATCTTCATGGCCTCTCCGATCCCGAGAAAGAGCATCACCACGGGAATGATGGCGGGCGGCGGCAAAGGACGAAGCAATTCCGTAAGGGGTTCAAAGAGATTGTAGATCGGCTTAAACAGTCCCATGAGGATGCCGAGGGGAATCATTACAACAACGGCCAGGAAAAACCCTCCGAAGATCCGGCCAAGGCTCCGGATGACCTCCAGAGGCAATGTCCCATCCAGCATCAGCTGATAGAAGGCCACCAGGTCTTTGCTTATGGGAGGGAAATAGAGGGGTGAGATAAGCTTGTTTCTTGAGACGATCTCCCAAAGAAATGCCAGAAAGAGGAGAAAGCAGATCCCCTTGGCTTTTGTTGAAAGGAATTCTTTCATACAGACTTTGCCATCCAGCCCTTATGCCAGGCCATGAGCCTCCCCTCGGCTTTCATGAAAAGCCAGTTGAGGCCGTAACCAACCAGACCGATAGTGATGATCCCGGAATACATCTGGGGAATGCGATAGCCATTATAGGTGTCCATGATGAAAAAGCCCAGCCCCTTGAAACTTGCGAGCATCTCTGTCACCGTGACAATGATGATCGAGGTTGCGAGACTGACCCGAAGACCGCTCACAATGTAGGGAAGGGCAGCCGGAACAACGACTTTCCTGAGCAGGTCAAAGCGCGTGGCCCCGTAGATCCTGGCTGTATCGATCCACTGGGTATCAACACTTCTCGTGCCCTCAAAGGTGTTGACAAAAATGGGCCAGGTACAGCCGAAGGTGATAATAGAAATATTGTAGCTGTTGGACGTTCCAAAAAGCAGGATGGCAATGGGCACCAGAGCAACCGATGGCATCGGCCTTAAGAGCTCAACCGTGATGTCCAGAAGATCGGAAACCCATCGAATCGTCCCTGTGAGCGTTCCCAGGGTGACTCCGATGATAATAGCGAGAAAGTAACCGCAGAAGGCCCTGTAAATGCTGATAGCCGTCTGCTTGAGAATCTCACCCGATCGGATTCCTTCGAGCAGGGCTCCCATGACCGTAGAAAAAGCCGGAAAATAACGGGCATAGATGATACCCGAGCGGGGAAGGACTTCCCAGAGAATGATCAGGAACAGCAGAAGCAATGCCCCTGAGAGACGGGTCTCCAATACAATGCTTTTGATAGCTTGTCCTGTTGTGCGTCCTGTCGCCTGTCCCGTCATATACCCGCGATCTCACACTTCTGACCTTCTTCTCTAATCAAGGTGTAAATGTGATGGCGATACTCGATGAATCGCTTGTCTTCTTTGGTTGTCAGTTGATTCCTCGGCCGCTCTAAATCGATCTGGATCTCTTCGCGGATCTCTGAAGGTCTTCCGCTCAGTACAAGCACCCGGTCTGCCAGATAAATCGCTTCCTCGATGTCGTGCGTGACGAGGAGGATGGTCTGCGAGAATTTGCTCCAGATTTCGAGTATCGCATCTTCCAGGTCGCTGCGCGTCTGCGCGTCCACGGATGCGAAGGGTTCATCCATCAACAGGATATCAGGATTGAAGGCTATCCCCCGCGCAATGGCAACCCTCTGCTGCATGCCCCCGGATAACTCCCACGGATAATGGTTCTCGAATCCGCTCAGGTAAACGGCTGACAGGGCTGATCTGGCGATATCGAGTCTTTCTTTCCTGCTGAGGCGTTTCTTTTCAAGGACGAAGAGGACATTCTTCAACACGGTGCGCCACGGGAATAGAGAGCGGCTATAGTCCTGGAAGATGAGGATCATTTCCTTGGGCGGACGGTCGATTTCCTTCTCGTTGACAAAGACTTTCCCCGCGGTTGGCTTCAGAAGGTGGCACATGCATTTGAGCATCGTTGTTTTTCCGCACCCCGAAGGACCGACAATGCAGACGAATTCGCCCTTATTGACGGAAAAGGTGATGTTCGCGCAGGCTGCAATCTCGCTTTCGCCTCTTATGTAAGTCCTGCGCAATTGCTCCGCACGAAGAAGGGTAGGTCCTGGCATAATGCCCTCAAGTCTGACAAACATTTGGGTAGTATGTCAAGAGAGAAAAGCGTCTCTATCAGTATCGCCTCTGCCGACACAGCAGTCACGCCCTCGGGAATAGCGAGAACTTACCATGATAGTAACGTCCTGACACGTTTTTTGTTGACATAGCCGTCATTGCTGATAAAATCCTAAAACTACTTTAACAAAGGGGGTGTTCCATGTCTGAAAAAAAATCGATCACTCGAAGAGAGTTCGTGAAGAAAGCGGGTCAGGCAGGATTGGCGGTTGCACTGAGCGGCGCGGTGCCGTTGCTGGCCGGGACTGCACGGGCGGCGGCAAAGCGGGACTATATACTCGTCGGCCATCCCAACCCCTCCACGGGCCCGATCGCTTCCTTTGGTGAA
>JADGQN010000343.1 GCA_017881765.1 Syntrophobacterales bacterium
AACGAGCGTGCGGTCAGGCGGCAAGACGTCCTTGTTGCCTGTAAAGCCCACTTCCTTCCGTACCTCCACCGCTCCGTACGTGTAGGTGGCGTTGCTCGTAATGCCGACAGGACAACTGTCGAGGCACACAAGACAGCCTGTCTTCAATTCGAGAGCATTTGTAAGGTTACCGCCAAAGCGGATGGCAAGGGGTTTTCCATTGCTGTCCTTGATGACCTCGTCGATGCGGTAGGTTTTTTTCGCGCCTTTCCACGTCACGGACAGGTCAAGGGGATCTCCCTGTACGAAGGTCTTTTCCTTGTTCTCCATGGTCATGTTGTTACCCGGCTTAAAGCCGACGCTCACAAGGCTTTCGTAGAACGCCTTCGGATCGACCAGGCCGGCGAAAATAGCCTTGTCGCCGAACTTGCCGCCCTTGAAGACCACTCCGTGGCGGGTCGGCTGTACAAAATACTTCCCGTTGACCTCCGCGAGGATGGAGACGCTCTGCTCTTTCATGTCGACTTTGATCGGATTCTTCGGTGTCAGCGTGGCTTCCTGTGAAAACGCCGGGGATGCCACAAATGACGCGCACAAACCAAGGGTCAGGGCTACCAAAACCAGATACTTTTTCATGTTCGATTCCTCCTTAAAGAATATATTTGGCCTTCACAGGCACATACTGCAAAGCGGCTCACACCGGCCCTTCCTCTCCCCGTTTCGCCTTATAGCGTCTATAGAATAGCGGGAACATTGAAACGAGGATAACGAGGACAAGACCAATGACGAACGTGACAGAAACCTTCCCCCGGATCACATCCAGAAGAGAACTCGAGAAAACGATAAAGGCAATGCATGCGGGAAGCATGCAGAGAAAGGTGGTAACCGCATACTGTCGAAAGCCTATCTTGGTGAGGCCGAAGGCATAGTTAAGCAGGTTGAACGGAAAGAGGGGGATGAGGCGAGTGAACGCGACCACCTTCCATCCATGCTTCTCCACGCCCGCGTCCAACCTTCTCCATCGGGGACTTTTCAGCTGCCCTTCGACCCATTGGCGGGCAAGGTACCGGGAAACCAGAAACGCGACGCACGCGCCTACGGTGGAACTGATTATCGTGTAGACAACGCCCCACAACGGTCCGAACAGGATACCGCCGACGATGGTGATGGGCAGGCCCGGCAGGAAAAGCGCCGGGGCGACGGCGTAGACACACATGTAAGCAATTGGCGCCAGGGCGCCATAGCTTTCGATCCAAGTCCTCAGGGTCTGTTGTTCCAGGTATCGGGAGACGCCCGAGATTTTGACCGTTGCAATTACAACCGCCAGAAAGAGCAGGAAAATGAGCAATTTGGTCATGCCACCTTTTTTCTGTTGCTCTTTTCCGGTGAATGTCCGCTCCCGGCTGATTGCTGCCGGGACGTGCTTCTTGAACCATTTCTTCAACCTCAGCCGTTTCCAGTAGGTGAACGGAGCCTTCGTGACCTTTGCCTTGCCCCCGGCGCCTGCCTCTCCCGTCCAAAGGGTATCGAGCAAATGCGCTGTCGGGACGCGCTTCGCAAGGATGTTTGCACAGCCTGCGCAGTAGGTGACCACTTTTCTTCCGGCAGCCTCATCCTGACGAAGCCTGCCCCAGCTCCCTGCGAGATCGGGAGCAAGAGCCAGGACGGCACCGCCCTCCCCGCAGCAGAGCGTACGCTTGCCGGTGTGGGGCATCTCTTCAATCTTGTACCCCTTTCCCATAATGAGCTGCCTCACGGATTGATGGATCTGCTCCTCGAACCGTGTGACGCACGGGTCATGAACCGTGACCGTATCCGTGATCGGTCCGGTTCCGTCGGTGCCGTCTTCGGCGAGAACTTCGTAGATACTCTTCGTTGAGAGCGCTTTTCCGTACCGAGCAAACATCCTGTGACAATTCGGGCAGGCTACAATGACCCGCTTGACACCGTGCCCCGCAAGATAGTCCCTCATCTCCTCGAACATGGCCGTGAAGTGCTCCTCCCGCCCCAGGTCGTGGGAGGGCTTCATACAGCAATCTAGTACAATGCCGAGAGAGGGGATCTTCTCTTTCAACCTTTGATACGCGAGGATGACCTTTTTCGACCTCGTGCCTGACAAGGTGCAGCCCGGGAAGAAGACGGTATCGCAGCCTTCAGGGAGCCCATAGTAGGAATAGGTATGGGATGCTCCTCGCCGTTCATAGCCTCTCAACGCTGCGTGCTCCGGATAGTCCCCGCCGCCACGCCTCACCGCCTCCCTCCGCATCTGGAGAAAGAGTCCGGCAGAATCAATGCCTTCGGGACAGACGGACGTGCAGAGCCCGCAGAGGCTGCACTCGAAGGCCATGGCCTCATCCTCTTTTCTCGAAGGATCGTACCTATCGGCAATCTCCTTCGGCTTCCCGTATTTTCTCAGGAAGGCGCACTCTTTTTGACAGAGATCACACGCGACACACGCGCTGGAAACTGTCTGCAGCGCTTCACGCATGGGTCCGCTTGAATCATCCTGTCTGTCTACGGAAGGCTCTTTCTTCTGATCCATCATTTTGATCCCTTCCCCGTTACTAAATGAACGCTTCATCGGACTGCTTTGACCTTCGCCGGCTCGCAGAACACGCAGGGCAACGATCCCCACATGTTGTATGCTGTCGAGCGCCTTCCGGAGGTTTGCATCATCGCTTCCCTGTCCTTGTGCTCTTGCCGCACATGGATGATGGCGGCCCTCCTTTCCGTAAATCACGGCGCCAGCCGGAAAGACCTAATGACGGCCTATGCGGACTTTTTGCCTTGTCAATTTTCTGGTGTAATTGCCCAGCCTCCCGGCCCTCGACTCGGACCGGTGGTGCCGGGGCTTAGAGACGTCGAGGGGAAACGGGGGAGGCGTTCATCGCAAGCCACCCGGGCTTGCGGGCCATCAATCAAATTGACATCTTGTTCCGGTACAAACTCACGGCTTTGAAACCTCCATATGGTAATTGGCTATTACTATCATAAGAAACAGGAATGAGTCAACAAAAAAACCAGCGTCGGTTATTACTTTGCATCGAACGTTGAAACGATCCATACCTCCCGTGGAGGACTGCCACACTTACAGCTATCATGGTCCGGATGGAAAACGGACAGTTTATCTTCGATTAGTTTCTTGAACCTTGACCCCGCTTTTTTTAGATCTGCGCAACCGTCAATAGCTTCTTCAGGAATGACCACCCGTATCAATCGCGATCTCTTATGGGGCCTGCCAGGATCATTTCTCAATCTCCAATCAATCCGCAAAACAACGTCGTTTCCTGCATCGATTTCGATTCGTGCATTCTTGGGAAACAAGGGGCGTATCAACCTGACCCACTCGTTAACAAAGGATTTTGTCATTACAATCTGCCCCTTCAAAAATAGCAATTGATAAACCCAGCAAGTATTTTCTGACACCATACCTGCAGGCAAGAAAACCAACAAAACAGACCCAGCTTTATTCCTCTATGCGGTCCGCTTCCGCATTCAACGGACTTTTCAACTGGGCTCTTTCGGGTCCGTCGGATACTTGGCGGTACTCCATTCCGCCCAGCCGCCTTTCAGGTAATAGACCTTCAGATACCCCTTCATCTTCAGGACACGCGCCAAGCTGGCGCTGGTCCCATCGTCGGGACAGTCGCAATAGAAGACCAGCATCTTCTCTTTCGGGTACCTATCCATCCACTGCCCCGGCTTCATCGGGTCTTCGCGGATTGCCCCTCTGATCTTGACGTTACTGTCGGACCATTCACGGCCAAACCGTAGGTCGATGATGGTGATGTCCTTGTTACCCAGTAGCGGCAACAACTCTTCCTTGGTAATCCTGTCAGCCTGCGGCGGTGCTGCGAGCGCAAAATGGCCCGCGATAAGAACTATCCATGCCGCAAAAGCGGAAACTCTCATCCTTCTGCCGCTCATCTACCCACCCCCTTGATACGTCGCGCCGCTCTTCCACGGCAGTCGCCTCTCCACTCGCACGATTTAGAAGCCTTACCTATTTCGGTTCGGTCAGATAATTGTCGGCCTTCCGCGATCTCCGCGCAAGACTGTGAGGTATCAAAAAGACCAGCGCTCAATCATCTGGCGAACCGTTCTTTCGCCGCTGTTTCAGTTCTTTTCAACGGGATAGCCAAGATCGAGCCACTTGTACCAGCCCCCCTTGAGAACCCTGATATTGCTTGGCGGGTAGCCTGCGCGAATCAATGTCAGGGCAAGGAACTTCGCCGACTCTTCTTCCCCGCAATCGCAGTAAACAACGATCATCTTGTCCTTCGGAAGGCTCTCCTGGATCTGTTTGGGAGAGACAACCTCCATCGCCCCCTTGATATGTGCCTTGTGGTAATCATCCGGGTCCCTCGCATCCAGAATAGCTATATGCGCCTTGGCCTCGATTTCCTTCAGCAGTTCCTCGGACATCACGTAATGGAAATCCTCCGTGGCCGAGCAGCTGACCGAGGTGAGAACCGGAGCACCACCCGGAGTCCAGGACAGGCTCATTACTGCCCAGACAACAGCGCACGAGATTACCCATGCCGCTGACATTCTCTTACTAGCCTGCGTCTCATGTATCGCCTCCTTCATTCCCGCGTTATCACAACAGGCCTATAGGTGCCTGAGGTGGCCTTTAGATGTTAAAACTATCCTGCCTTTTGGCCCTTACGTGGGCCTTCCTGATCACTCAAGACTCCCCTGCCGCCTCTCAGGGCCACATGCGGCACCTCACATAAGAAAGAAGAGCCTTGAGTTACCGCAACACCTCGCGTAACTCGCGCACCTGAACATGGGGTATGAGCACCTCCATGATCGCCTCCTTTTGCTCGGGAAGGAAGCGCACACAGACTCCGCAGTCTGAACTTATACTCTTCGGCACCGGAATGATTTTGTATTGTACGCCCGCTTCCTTGAGTAGCTTCTCCGCTTTCATGACGTGGCTCACGGAATCAAACAGGGCCACGCAGTAAATCTTGCCGTCTTTCATGGCTTGACGATTCTTCCCGCCGTCGACAAGGCGCCCGCGATGTCGTACATATTCGACACGGTTCCCGCACCGATCTTGCCTCCCAGCCCAAAGAAATTTACACAGGTGCCGCACACGAGGATCCTGACACCATTTTCTTCGAGCGCCTTCAGATCATCCACCACGCCGGAATCCGAAGCCGCAAGCTTTACCCCGGTGTTGTAAAAGATCATTATATCGGGCCGATGTTCCAGATCGATGGTGGTGTGGATGAAAGCCTTCATGAGAAGCGCACCCAATTCATCGCTTC